>JBGSUZ010000465.1:0-3551 GCA_041753235.1 Acidaminobacteraceae bacterium | reverse complement strand
GAACTAGAGGAACCGATGTTCATAGAAAAATAAAAGATGCTTTAGAAATGGGGTCTAATTATGCCAATAAATAATAACTACGATGAAGAAGAAATAGTTATTGCAATTGCAAAATCGCTTGATAATTTTTATACAAATTTGATAAACAAAATAGATGGTTTAAATATAAATAAAATTATGAAACGAAAAAATCCGTACTTATTCCGTGCGAAGTCAATGAATGGCGCATCTCAAATTGTAGATGCAATATTAGCTGCATTTATATCATCTTCCGAAGAGACTATATTTGGAAATGTTTTTTTTGAGCCAATAGCGACAGCGGCATCCAAAGGTCAAAAGGCATTGGCTGAAGGTATTGATATCATGAAAGAAGATGAAACAACAATTTACGCAATAGCTGTTAAGTCTGGAACCAGTGTTTTTAATGCAGATAGTAGGAAAAAACAAGAACAAAATTTTATGGCTGCTGGGAAATTAGCTCAACAAGCGAAAAAGAGATTTGTTCCTATAATTGGATATGGTTATGGTAAAAAGAGAAGTACTAATAGAGGATTACCAAAATTCTATGAAGAAATTGCAGGGAAAGATTTTTGGTATGAATTAACAGGGGATGAACAATTTTATATCAAATTAATACGCTTTATGGATGAAATACCAGAAAAATATATAGCAAATTTTGATGAAGCATATCAAAAAGCTTCGAATAGGTTGGTAAAAGAATTCACTAATGAGTTTTGTAATGATGATGGTAGTATTGATTGGGAGAAAATAGTTAAATTTAATTCAGGTTATTAACTCAACTTTCGGTGCGACCGAGCATAGGTTGTGAAGTTTAGCAGGTGGAAATCCTGCTTGGGAAGGTTTAAGCCAAGCCACCAATAGCGAGTCTTGGATAGCTGAAAGTAATTTCAGATGTTAAGCGTAGACAGCCAGATAGTAGGCCTGAAAGTGATTGAGCCTCGAAAAGAGTGAAGTGGAGGGGTCGACGTTGTCGAAAGTACGGAAGACTACACTCCTTCTAGCGTTAAAGGCTAGCAAGAAGGAGCCCTCCCGGGGTCGAAGAGCCAGGCATGCTAGACAATGGCATCACAGCAACTTGGGAGACCCTGTTTATTCTCCGATTTAAGGAGTATGACAACCAACCAATCAAAAGGAAGAATGTCAAATGACGAACAGGGAGTCGGATCACTGCATAATACCGATGAAGCCGAGTAATGTTGGCGAAGGGAAGGCGGTGACATATCATTGATCTTGTTAAGGACACATTTTCTTTTTACAAACACTTGCAATTCATGTCATTTCAACATTTTCAACGCTTACTTCTGAGAAACGAGTTAAAGTACTCAATATTGATGATTCTCTTTTCTCACGGTCGAGGAGTAAAAATGTTGAATTACTCGCGCGTGTATTTGATCACATGACCCATAGGTTTGTAAAAGGCTTCAACATGTTGACTGTAAGCTAGTCAGACGGCTTTAGCTTTATTCCACTTGATTTTGTTATGCTCAGCTCATCTAACGAAAAGAATCGCCTTCAACATATCGATTCTAAAATCGATAAACGAACCCACGGGTATAAGAGAAGACTTGAAGCGTTAAATTCAAAACCTGAATGCGTTTCTGAGATGATAGACCGTGTTCTGAATGCTGGCTTATCCGCAGACTACATTTTGATGGACAGTTGGTTCACCAACGAGCCTATGCTGAAAAATCTGAGCTTAAAAGGTCTCGATGCCATTGGCATGGTCAAAGACATGAAACAAAAGTATTATTATGCTGGCAAGTGCTGCTCATTGAAAGAACTAAGAGATAAGCTAAAGCATAGTGATTTCAACGACTTGATTGGCTCAATTAATGTCACAACTAAGTCAGGGATTCCTGTTAGACTAGTGTTTGTGAAAAATCGTAATGTCCGCAAAGAATGGCTTGTCATTCTAAGTACAGATCAGTCAATCGATGCAAGTGAAATCGTTAGAATATATGGCATGCGTTGGGGTATTGAGACATTTTTCAAGTCAACTAAATCACTCCTTAAACTAGCTAAGGAGTTTCAAGGCCAAAGTTACGATATGACAATAAGCCATACAACTATTGTATTCACACGATTCATACTCCTTGAGTGGGAACGACGTCATCATCAGGATCACCGAACTCTCGGCGGAATTTTTTACGAATGCTGTGACGAAATACGTGAATTAAGTTTGAAAGAAGCTCTAAATTCATTGCTTGAACTATTTTCAGATTTGAAGACAGTGGTTTCTAAACAATGTAATAAATTAATAGATAGTCAACTCAACCAATGGATTCAGTCACAGCCCAGTTATATCAAGTATTTAATTGGGGATTTGTGCTGCGAAAGTTGAGTTATAATTATCTTATTTGTAAAAAAGCAAAGAGTAACTGCCTTTAATTTGGTAATTACTCTTATTTTTTTGCATTGCTATAGGTTAGCTCCTGAAATACAGAATAGTAAGTGATATGTTTGTCCTTTTCATAGCGGGTATGAGTTTATTGGCGAATGCTAAGACATTTGGCTACATCGACTTAATCCCACCCCACAAAAAAAAATCTCTAAAATAAACAAATAAAATACCATAACATGCGTTCTCTCGGTATATAATAAACCTGTAGGGGGAGGAAATATAGACTTTTCTATAATTATAAGACTCAGTCATGATTAGTCATACAAAAAGTACATGGTAGTGTGACACGTTTGATTGAAATAAGTACTGGTGGAGGAAGTGATTCTATGTTCAAAAAAATTAAATTTATCAGAAACAAGTTACTTTTAGGCATTATACCTACTGTTTTTATCGCATTCTTATCATTAGCAATCGTCATAACGCTCAGCGCGAGCTCCGTCATCAATAACGAAGTATCCGCAAAAGTTGAAAAACAAGTTGAACTGGCAAAGGACCAAATTGTAGGACATTTAGTGGGTCACGAAAAATTGCCTATTGGTTTGGCAAAGACCGTCGAGTCTACCGGCATTACACCGGAAAGTAAAATCGGCTTGACAGAGCTGGTTAAGAAAATGCCTGCAACCAACGACGATACCTTAGGAACAGGTATTTTCATGGCAGGTCAATACGATGGCAAATACTTTTGTCCTTATGCCTATAAAACCAATGGGACAGTCACTTATACAGAAGACTATTTTGTAGACAATACCAAAGAAGGCTGGTATATAGCCGGGGACACGCAGAATCCGGTAGGTTGGTCAGACCCATATTTTGACCCAGTCTCCAGTATTACAATGGTTACTGCTACCGCGCCAATCAGAGATGCTTCCGGCAAAATGATCGGTGTTGCAACGGCGGACATGGACTTTACTAACATTCAAAAAATAGTGTCTAATATCAAAGTCGGAAAAGAAGGTTACGCTATGCTAATCACTAAAGATGGCGCTTTCCTCAGCAAAGGCACAGAAGAAATCAAAGCAGATGACAAAGGCGTATTTCCAAATATAGCGACAGATTCAAACCAATCCTTAGCGGCCCTTGGTTCAGAAATATTGAAGAACAAATCAGGCCAATCGAAGTTCGAAGATAA
>JBGSUZ010000464.1:0-4332 GCA_041753235.1 Acidaminobacteraceae bacterium | reverse complement strand
ATTGTGAAAACCTAAAACGGCACCTAACTCCAAGCTCACAGACATATTTCTTTGTCACGGAAGCTTGCGGAGGAGCGTGCAACATCCGCGCCAACTGCCCTAACGGTCAGGCGAAAAACGTCGGGAGCTTGCGGTGCGTTAAACGAAATACGCTATATTGCTGAGTTGGTTCAAAAGCTTTAGGAATAAAAATAACAGCACTCTAAATTAGTATTACAAGAATATGAAAAGAAATTTTGGAATAGCATAGTCAATTTGTATTCATAATTATTAGCAGGGCTAATAATAGTTATCAGTGGATTTTACATTAAGAAATTACTAATATAATTTGTAAAAAAGGTGGCGCGGATTAGGAATCCGCTTGAAAAACTTTACGAAAACCTTGTTAGCTTAGCTTAAACAGAAATGAAAAATCTGAATCTAGTAGTTTAATAAGTTTTAGAGTTAATATCTCAAAAGCAAAAGAGCCTTTTTAGGAAAGCGGACTTTAAAACTAGAGGATAAATGTAATTAAACACAAATAAAGGTGCAAGGGTGGGTTATATGAAAAAAATAGTATCATTTTTATGTGGATTTTGTTCTTGTTTTGTGATGATGTTGTTAATCGGTTCTAGTTTATTTTCTAGTCATGCAGAAATACAGAAATATGAGTTTGAAAAATCCGCTGCATCCGTTTATATGAACGGTATTGAAAAGAAGATAGATACATATCAGTATAAAGAAAATACATATGTGAAATTAAATGATCTAAAAGGAAATTTGAATAACTTAAATATTGTTGAGTCCAAGAAATTAGGAATTTATATTACTGAAAAAACTGGTTTTGGTATTTTGGAATACAAAGGGAAAAAATATATTGAGGGTGGTATTTTTCTTAAAAGATTGGTTCTTGCTGATGCACCATATCAATATATGTCAAATTTGAATGCCATATTTAAAACATCTACAAAAAAGGCAGGCTCGGCAGAATTAGCACTACGGGTAAAACCTGAACGTAGTATTAATGGAATCGGTTTGGAGTACGGTGATGGTGTATATGGCTATTTGCAGTATTTTGAATATGATGACACAAAGAGCAAATTAATTGATTTAATTAAAATATGTTATGAAAACGAGAAGTATTTGAAAGAGAAATCAAAAAAATAGAATTTAGTAATTGGATATTGGATTACGTCTAGAACAGAAGAACTCATAACAAGACAAGTGAAACTGACTAATGCTGTGGCGGCATGGAAAATGTGCCAGTGGGATTCATTGTATTGGCAGAAACACGGAAATACGCTGTACTTCGTTTAACTCTGAGTTCCCGCCATATTTCTTTGTCATGAAGGATTGCGGAGAAGCGTGCAACCTTCACGCCAACTGCCCTGTCGGTCAGTCAAAAAACGTCGTGAACTCACGGTGCGTTAAACGAAATACGCTATAGTATCGAGTTGGTTCAAAATCTTTTGGTGAAAATATATCGACATGCTAAATTGGTATTACTTGAAGTGCGAATTGAAAATCGTCAGAAAGACTTAGTAAAACCATGTTGTCATTTATTGGTTGTCATTTATTCATACGGTTAATAATAGTTATCTGTGGGCGTTTCAGGAAGTAATCAGCAATAGAATTGGAAGAAAAACAGCGCGGATTAGGAATCCACTTGAAAAGATTTGCTAAAACCTTACGTTTGCTTGATTGTCAGACTATAAATTGCCGTGAGTGAATGGTATTTGTGACATGGCAGTTGGCTAACCACTGTTAAAAGAGCGCGCGGATAGAATCCGCTTGAAAAGACTTGCTAAAACCTTATGTCTGTTGGATTGTAAGGTTAACAATAGTTATGGGCGAATGGCATTTGTGACAATAGGATGTATAGCAGATTAAAATAATGCGCGGATTAAGAATCCGCTTGAAAAGCTTTACGAAAACCTTGTTAGCTTAGTTTGATCAGAAATGAAAAATCCGAATCTAGTAATTTTGTAAGTGACTGAGGCTAAAACTCAAAAGCAAAAAGACTTATAGGAAAGCGAATTTTGTAACAAGACAAACACAACTCAATGTTGTTGTGGCTCTATTGCGAATGCGCCAGTGGGTTACATTGTAATGGCAGCAACAAGGAAATACGCTGTACTTCGTTTAACTCCAAGCTCACAGACATATTTCTTTGTCATGGAAGGTTGCGGTGGAGCGTGCAACTTCCACGCCAACTGCCCTGCCGGTCAGGCGAAAAACGTCGGGAGCTTGCGGTGCGTTATGTGAAATCTTCAAATATTAACAGAGCTTTTTATGAAGGGAGTACTTACATGTTTAACGAAGATGACGACATAGAATTTATAAACTTAGCAAGGCAATTTGAGAACCACAATATAAATGAGAATTCTATAATTGATTTTAGAAAAAAACTTGGGAATATTTTATCAGATAGTAAAAAGGTATCTAAATTGCCTTATTGTTATCACTGCGGAAAAAATGTAAGTAGCCATTGTAATTCACACAGTGTACCACAATGTTTTTTAAAAAATATATCGGTAAATGGAGAAGTTAACTATTCGAATAAATTAATTGGATTACCAGCTTTAGATGAGGATAAAGGAATAAATCAAGCTGGGACATTTAGTATTATTTGCCGAGAATGTGATAAGACAATTTTTTCAGCTTATGAAAATACTGATAAATTCGAGAACTTTCCAAATGTGAATATGATAGCACAGATTGCAATGAAAAATTATTTGAAATATATCAGTAAGCGAAGAAATGAAATAGCTCTTTATGAGAATATGAATACACAATTCGGAATTGGTATAGAATTACAGGATGAATTGCAAAAGGTAAGTAATATGGACTTAGATGAATATGAAAAAGCATATTTAAGGGCAAAGAAAATTAATGAAAAAAAATGGAACAACGAGTACAATGTTTTTTTCTATGAAAAATTGGATTATATAGTACCAATTGCTTTTCAAGGTATAGTGTCATTAGTAGTAGATCTAGAAGATAAATTAATCAATGATATATTTCATCATGATCCAAACTATAAAATTTCTGAGATACACATTTGTGTGTTTCCACTTAAAGAAACAAGCATTGTAATGATGTTTGTAGATAAAAATCATAAAAGGTATAGAGATTTTTATAAAAAATTTAGAAAATTGGATGATGAGAGCAAATTGTCAGTCATAAATTATATTATTTTTCTATATTCTGAAGATTATTTCTTGAGCAAGAGCTTAGATGAGAGTGTAGCAAAGGATGTTAATTTAATTGCATCCGCGGGGAAAACACCAATAGCGGTAATGAATTCTCCAGAACTAAGTGCGTTAGACTTAGCAGTAAAAGAATTTTCACTTACGAAACATAATTCAATTCCAAATTTGCTTTCAAGAGAATTTGCTATTAGTAACAAGTAAATTTTGAAGACTTCACATAACTCCAAGTTCACAGACATATTTCTTTGTCATGGAATGTTGCGGAGGGGCGTGCAACTTCCACGCCAACTGCTCTGCGGAGCAGGCGAAAAACGTCGTGAACTTGCGGTGCGTTAGGCGAAACTTTCCTGCGAGAACAATGCTTAAAATCATATATACAAATACAACATATATGATGTATAATTAGAATAAAAAGGACAGAATTATGAACGTGTTATCGTATTGCACAAGTGGTGGAAAAGATCTCATTAGAGAATTTCTAGATGAATTACCTAATAGAGAATCAGCAGAAGGTTATTATATAATAGAGCAATTGGAAATACACGGATTAGAATTCTTAAAGACTTTAAACACAAGACAATTAGAGGATAAACTCTGGGAGATTAAATACCCTAGGCATAATCGTATTTTTTATGTAGTCGTAGACGGCAATACAATATACTTGCTTCATGCATGCAAGAAACAAAAAGGGAAAGCTGAGAAATTCGAATTAGATAAGGCAAAGAAGAGAGCTAAAGAAATCAGATAGTTGTTGCGGAGGTGAAAGGTATGCCGTTCAAGGAAATAAAGGCACATGAAATTATAAAAGAAAAGCGTAAAAACAAAGAGTTCAATTCGAGTTATTTAGAAGTTGAAAAAGAATATGAACTTATCAAGAAAGTGGTCGAGGCTAGAAAAGAGAAGGGCATTTCGCAAAAGACTTTGGCTGAAATGGTTGGAATTTCACAACAAGAAATATCTAGATTTGAAAATGAAAAACACATTCCTAAATTAACAAGTTTTATTAGAATTTTAGAAGCATTAGATTTGGAAATAAAATTGGAGTCAAAAATTGCTGCACATTAGGTGCAGTTTCTTTTGAAAATCAAAAGTAAATAAATTGAATTTATAGTATTGTATTACACGGAAAGCAACGCCTAAC
>JBGSUZ010000463.1:0-9155 GCA_041753235.1 Acidaminobacteraceae bacterium | reverse complement strand
GTTGATGAATCCACTAATCATTTTATTTGGCATTTTCCAAAGGCCTAATGAGATAAGCGCTGCAAATAAAATGATTGGAACGAGGTTTTTAAGAATCATAACAATGTCAAATCCTGCAACCAAGCCACCTACAAGACAACCAAGTGGAATTGTGATGATACCTGCAAGAACGCCTTTAGCAAGGAATGGCGTGTCTTCTTTGTCAATAATGCCAAGGGCAACTGGGATTGTAAATACAATTGTTGGACCCATCATCGCGCCGAGAATAAGGCCTGCAAAAAGACCTGCTTCGTTGGTTTGTGCGAGTTGCATTGCAAGTGGGTAACCGCCCATGTCGTTGGCAAGGAGTGTTGTTGCAAACATTGCAGGGTCAGCGCCAAGGAAAGTGTAAACTGGCTCTACAACTGGTCTGAGTACGTTTGCAAGAACTGGCGCTAAGGAAACTACCCCGACCATAGCCAGTGCAAGGGAACCCATCGCCATAAAACCTTCTTCGAACTTTTCGCCTAAGCCGAACTTGTTGCCAATACATTTGTCTATGGCTCCTAAAGCCATGAACGCTACCATTACGTAAAGAATAATATCATTAATTCCCATTCGTCATTCTCCCCCTGATTTTATTAAGAACTGAGTTTTTTGAGGATTGCTTGAAGTACGGCATCGTTTTCAATGCCGTATTCTTTTTTAAGAAGGTCAGCTACCACCTTACTGAGTTCAGCCTTTGACGGCTTTGTTGGCGTTGGCGCTGCCTCAGTGCTATAAATTACTTTTATTTGATACTCTCTTGCAAAGTCGAGTGCTGACTGAGACATGATCATACCTTTTGCAACTGTAAACGTCATTGTCTCACGACAGTACATGTCTTGCAACTGCCCTCTGTTAATTAGTTTTCTGGCCATAGTAGCCTCCTCTATTTCACGGTTTCCACTTCGTCTATAATGCCGATTATGGAAGCGTCAATTGGATTGTCAGGATTGCTAAGAATCTTGCGTGCAGAACTACCTACTGAAACAAGTACTTTGTCGCCCATACCTGCGCCAATTTGGTCTGCTGCAACGATTGTTCGCGGCTGTTCATCCATCGTTTTTACAATAAGCAATTTGAGTCCCGTCAAAGATTCTTCTTTGCGTGTTGCCCAAACGCTGCCTACTACTTCGCCAATAATCATAGCCTAACTCCGTTCTGGAACACGCTTGATTTCAAGTTGTTCCTGCCTAATATAGTCTTGCGCCAAAGGTGTTACAATGGCGTCTTTAGAGATGGCGATGGTCTGAGTGCTGCGCTGGGGAATGCGGCTGAGTATCTTTTCAGTGACTACGCGCTGATCTAACACATGGCATGCACCTTTGATTGGCGTTTCAAGCACACTGTGCTTTACACTTCCAAACAGCGTTTCTCTGCTTACAAACTGAACGCCATAGCTTTTAACGGTTTCTTCGTAGCTCAGCCATTTTTCATAGAGCTTTGGTGGACAAGTAGCTTCATACTTTCTATAAGGAATACCTTCTTCCAGTATGCATACTTTTTTGCCAAGTGCTAATTGATTCAATATAACCGCTGTGTGTTCATGGTCGCCGTAGCCTTTGCCTATTTCGGCAAATAACTTGGCACTTGCCACCGTCAGGCATATAACGTCTGCTTCCTCAGGTGTGCTGACCAGTCTCACTTTGTCCGCTGAATTTTCTCTAAGCCAAGCTTCAAAGACCTCGCTCTGCTCAGAAGCAGGAACAAACCAAGCTTGTTTTCCAATTCTCTCCATAACCTTTTGAACAATTAGCTGAACAAAAGCCTCTTGGTTCATCATAGAATCTCACCCTTTGTCTCTTTACCAAGCGCACAGGCGTTGGCTTCGTCAAAGTCGATGTGCATGCTGAGGTTAAACTGCGCGTTCACTCTCACCAGTACATCTTCAAAAATGGTTGGACGTTCTGAATGAATTTTAACACGAACAATCTGCTGATCCTTGACGCCAAGTTTGACTGCATTTTCTGGTGACATGTGAATATGTCTTTGAGCAACCATAACGCCTTCGCTTAAATTGATTGCCTTACCACCTGCTGCAATTGCCAGCCCCGGTGTGCCAGAAACTTTGCCAGACTCACGAATCACAGGTTTTACACCCAGCACACGGCTGTCTGTAATGCTAATTTCTACTTGTGTCTGCGCTCTTGCTGGCCCTAAAACCGCCACATTTTCTATAACGCCTTTAGCACCAATCAAGGTAATGCGCTCTTTCGCTAGAAACTGCCCCGGTTGAGATAAGTCTCTTGCAAATGTCAGTTCGTAACCTGTACCAAAGAGCACCTCTACGTCTGCCTGTGACAGGTGAACGTGTCTAGCAGATGCTTCTACAGGAAACTGCTTGTCCGCTGATTGATCTAGTCTTTTCAATTCTTCTAGTACGCGTTGTACGATTGCTTCCATAAGATTTGCCTCGCTCTATTTTTTACTCTGCGGATCATATTTGCCTGAAACAGCTTTGAGCATCATCAAGTAAATGCAGCTGCTGAGTCGATTGAAAGCTAAGAGCAAATCTGGTCTCTGTACCTCTTTAGGTCTATAAAATGCATCCACTGCAGTCAACTCAATGCTTCTTGCCTGCGCCCGGAGTACATTCATAGCCACAGCCACTTCATGGGTATTTTCGTCAATACCGAAAAGATGAGGGGTGCCAAAGTATCGCTTTGGATCATGAGACATGGCTTTTTGTGTGGCTTCGTCGAAGCCCATAAAGGTTAGGGACGGAATTGGCTCTTCCAATATTTCTGCTCTCTGAATCGCTTTGACCCAGTCAAATAACTCTCTTAAGTCTTTTGCAACTTCATCTTGTCCGCTTTTTTTATAGTGTTGAAGCTGCGCTATAACCTTGGCAAGCAACAAGTCAATTTGCCCTCTGAGTACAATTCTTTTATGATTTTTGACAACAAGCTGGTTGCCAGCTATTTGGGTCATGTGCTCAGGCTTTTGAATAAACTGGGCACCGGTTTCGTAACAGACATAGGCATAGCTAGGGCCTTCTGGCGCTGGTGTAGCTTCTTTCTGCTCTTTTGGTGCTTTATCTTTGACCTTTGCCGCCTCAGCAGCTTGTTTGTCTTTTTCAGTGACTATTTTAACACCTTGGTCAGACAAATACTGTCTAGCCGATGGGGTCAAAATATCGCCTTTTTGATGGTAATAGACCTTCTCTTCCGAGCCTTTGTACTGCCCACGAACGGAGGCCTCTGTAATGACTGCCATAACTTCACCGCCTTATGGTATGGGCATTCACCAGTTATATGCCGGTGAATGCCCTTAGAGTCAATTACTCAGCGCTTCTAGCTGATTTAGGAAGGATTGTTTCAACTTCCATGTGTGGTCTTGGGATTACGTGTACAGAGATAAGTTCGCCTACTCTGTCAGCCGCTGCTGCGCCTGCATCTGTAGCTGCTTTAACCGCACCAACATCGCCTCTAACCATAACTGTTACAAGGCCGCCGCCAATGTGCTCTTTGCCAACGATTGTAACGTTAGCTGCTTTAACCATAGCGTCTGCTGCTTCAATAGCACCTACTAAACCTTTTGTTTCTACCATACCTAATGCGTTCATGCTTGACATAATTGTTTCCTCCTCGGATTTTATTGTTTTTGTTTTTTATTTTAAATTTAAGGACTGCTAAAGTTTGTTTCAATTAGTTCATTTTGCCCATTTCAGCAATGACTTTTTTAACAATCTGCTCAAGGGCAAATTGGTCTTCTGACTGAGCTGCCGGCTTAATGATCTGATCCACTTCTCTTGCGCCATACGCCACACGACGAATGTCGATTAAATGAAGCGGTGTCACATTGTCAGAAGTTGCACTGCCACCAACTGCGCCACAGCCAAGGGTAAAGGCTGGTGCAATATTCGTTGAAGCGCCTACGCCGCCTTGTGAAGAAGGTGTATTGACAAGAATTCTTGAAACTGGTTTCTTAAGCGCAAAGTTTTTCACAATTTCATCATTTTTGGTATGAATTGCGAGTGAGTGTCCCTTGCCTTCGAACTCAAGAATCTCAATACAACGGTCACACGCTTGTTCCCAGTCATTTTCAAT
This sequence comes from Acidaminobacteraceae bacterium, assembly GCA_041753235.1. Classification (GTDB taxonomy): domain Bacteria; phylum Bacillota; class Clostridia; order Peptostreptococcales; family Acidaminobacteraceae; genus JBGSUZ01. The sequence goes on along the minus strand of JBGSUZ010000463.1, from coordinate 5,085 downwards.
GTAGAAACCAAGAAGTGGACAGAGTTTTTCTTTAGAGAATGGGTGTTTTGAACCGACACCTGTTTCTTCTGCCAAAATAACCTGAATCGATTCTGGAATATCTACACCAGCTAATTTTCCAAGAGCAAAGGCACTTTTACCAACAATAGCCGCATTGAGTGCACCGTTTGGCTTAGCGATGATTCTCTCGAATTTCTTCTTTTCTTCATCATTTAAGAAATAACAGCCTTGCTTAATAAATTCTGCTTTAACCGCTGCCGCTACTTCTCTTTCAACAACGACCGCCTGCTCGGAAGCACATATAACACCATTGTCAAAAGTTTTACTCTGAATAATATATTTAACAGCCTGCGGAATGTCCGCTGACTTTTCAATAAAGGCTGGTACGTTACCTGGGCCAACGCCTAGCGCTGGTGTGCCAGAACTATAGGCTGCTTTGACCATTGCTGAACCGCCAGTTGCGAGGACACAAGAAACATCTTTATGCTTCATAAGTGCGTCTGTCGCTTCCATGGTCGGCGTTGCAATAGCGCTGACAAGACCTTCTGGAAGACCTAAGGTTGTACAAACCTCATTGATAAGCCTTACTGTCTCTAAAATGGACTTCACCGCTGCTGGATGAGGGCTCAAGATAATAGCATTACCGCTTTTGAGTGCAATCATAGCTTTGTAGATTGCAGTCGAAGTTGGGTTAGTCGATGGCACTAAGCCCGCAACCACACCCACTGGCACGCCAATTTCTATGATGCCCTTTTCAGGTATTTCGTTGATGATGCCAACGGTTTTCATGTCCTTGATGTAGTTGTATAAGAACTGGGAAGCAACCTGATTCTTAACGGTCTTGTCCTGCCACTTGCCGTAGCCGGTTTCCTCGTGCGCCATTTTTGCAAGCTTTTCTGCATGACCAAACATGGTCTCTGCTACCGTTTTAACAACGTTGTCCACTTGTTCTTGGCTGTAGGCTGCGTAGAGTTTCTGCGCTGTCTTGGCACGACTGACTAGGTCCCTTACTTCCTGAATAGATTGAAGATCTCTATCTAACGTCATGTAATTTAACCCCTTTCATACGATGCCAGAATCGCATTTACCAATTCTTCTTTATTTGAAAACTTGATGCGGTTCCGATCAATGTTGATGTTGTCGATGCTTCTGGCAATATTTCTAAGCTTCACGACTTTCATGCGCATGAGCTCTTCTTCACTGCGTTTTGGCGGTTGATTAGCTTTTGAAGCTTCTGCAAGCGGTGTGGTAGACACTTCTTGTGTTTCAGATACCTCTGAAGGCTCTGAAACTGCTGGTGTTTCAATCACCTCAGCTTCTGGCGTTTCTGGTGCTGGTGTTTCTACTGGCGTTGGTGATTCTACTGGCGCTGGTGCTGCCAGCATCGCTTCCACTTCAGCTGAAACTCTTGCTATAACGTGACTTCTTCTAAAGTTGCCCACACGCTTCGCTTCAGCTTCACCAGCTTCAATCGCTGCATTAACCGCGCCTACATCGCCTGTAAAGAAAACTGTCACGATACCGCCCTTTACCATTTCTAAATGGTCTATACTGACCACTGCTGCTTTAACCGCCGCATCCGCACCGGCTAAAGCGCCTATATATCCATAGGTTTCTATCATCCCTAGTGCGGCGTGTTTCATATCCGTCACCTACTAGTATTTTGTAGGATTGTCAGCTACAAATAACACGGCGTCTGCAAAGGCTTCACAAGCTGCTTTACATGCTGATTGGCTGCCAGTGAGGAGTGCGCCGCCGAAGTTTGTTTCAGATGGTGGGCCAAAGAATGCTGCCATTTTAACGTCAGCTGCTTTAAGCGCCGCATCCAGAGCATACATTGCTTCAAGTGGTGGTGCGATACAGTAAGCAATCGCTTCGCCTTCTGCAATACCAGCTGTTTCAGAAAGGTAAGAACCTGTTCTTGAAACGCAGTGTGCGTAGTAAGCGATGCTGTCATCATCATTGGCACTGATAAAGTTAGCTTCTGAATCCATGAAGTCAACAATCGCGTTTAAACCACTCTTAACTTCAGCTGGTGTAGAACCTGCAATGATACCAATAACTTCGCCTGCTAATTTTGTATTAGCATTTGCAGCGCCGCCGTAGAATGATTTTGCATAAACCACTTTGATGTCCGCTTTTTTAGTTGCATCGTCCATCGCTGTGTAAGCTACGTCGTCGCAGTCTGCTGTAAAAATACCAACGCTTTTGTAGCCGTTAGGAATATTGAATTGTGCCGCCATGTCTGCATCCACATTTGGGATGAGTTTCATGCTTAAAATGCTTGCTTTTAATCTATCGTTTCTCATGGGTCAGCCTCCAAAATTATAATTTTAATTCAACGCCGCTCAATTTCGCGTCGAGAACTTTCTTAACGATCTCTGCGATGTGTGCGCCTGCTTCTGCAGCTGGTGTACCGTTTTTATGGATGTTCGATACAACGGTACGCTTTGCTTCTGGAATGCCCACGTATGCGCCGTAGGTAATGTAACAGCTCATACTCTCGCCGGTTGCAAGACCTGGTCTTTCTCCAATGAGAACTACTGTCACTTCTGCGTCAACAATGTCAGAAATATGGTCCATTGCGCCAACACGACCGAATTTCACGAAGAACGGTGTGCCCACTTCTAATTTGTGGCTCTCAAGACCTTGAATAAGGGCTGGGAGTGTATCCGCAACGTTTGCTTCAATAGCCGTTGAGCTAAGACCGTCTGAAACGTAGATTTGAACTCTAGGCTTCTTTTTGCATTTTTCTTGAATCATTTTAACGCCTTCAGCATTGATGATTTTTCCAAGGTCTGGTCTTGTGAGGTAATGGTCTTTGTCGTTGATTTCAGTCTGTACAGTGAACAGATTCATTTCGTTTAAGAAGGCCTCGTCTACTGTGTTGAAAACTGCATCCATCGCTACTGCATGGTCCGCTCTAAAACGAAGCATCGTGTTCGTTCTGTATCTTGGGCCAGCTCTGAAAACGCCAACTCTTGCTGGAGTTTTTTGCTTGTATTTCATGTATTCTTCTCTGTTATATGGGTTTGGTACGTATAACTCGTCTTGGATACGTGGTGCTGTAATGTCTACTAGGTCTGCATCTGCCACGTCTTCAACTGAACAGCTTGTACAAGCTGGTGCTGATGTATGCCCTGCAACTGCCTGTGCGATCACTTCTGGCGCTACGCCCTCAGTGCCACCCATTTCTTTTAATACTTGCTCAATAATCTGCTTCAAATCTTTTTCAGCGATCATGAAAAATCCTCCCTACTATCTCAAGAATATAGACGCATCGCCAGCGATTTTCGTCAATCTGCCGTTTTCCATGATGCCCATCTTTTCAAGCCATTGTTCAAACTCTTTGATTGGTCTAAGTCCACAGATTTCTCTGAGTGTTGCTGTGTCGTGGTAACCTGTACATTGGTAGTTAAGCATGATGTCGTCACCTGCTGGGATACCCATGAAGTAGTTACAACCTGCGTTTGTAAGTAATAATGAAAGGTTTTCAATATCATTTTGATCTGCTTTCATGTGGTTGGTATAACAAGCGTCAACGCCCATTGGAATACCGGAAAGTTTACCCATGAAGTGGTCTTCAAGACCCGCTCTTGTAACTTGTCTGCTGTCATAAAGGTACTCAGGCCCAATGAAACCTACAACCGTATTGACTAAGAATGGGTTGTATTTTTTAGCGAATCCGTAACATCTTGCTTCCATTGTCACTTGGTCAGCGCCGAAGTGAGCGTCAGAAGAAAGCTCTGAACCTTGGCCTGTTTCGAAGTACATCACGTTTGGACCGCTTGCTGTGCCATATTTGATGGCTAAATCCATCGCTTCTTGGATGGTGTCAGCAGAGAAACCAAAAGCTTCATTACCCTTTTGTGAACCTGCAATACTTTGGAAAATCAAGTCCGCCGGTGCACCCTTACGGATTGCATCCATTTGTGTCGTTACATGAGCAAGCACACAGTTTTGCGTTGGAATTTTCCATTTTTGCTTTATTTCTTCGAATCTATTAAGAACACGTACAACGCTGTCAACGGTGTCGTCTACTGGGTTAAGACCAATAACCGCGTCACCAATACCGTATGAAAGACCTTCGAGGGCTGAAATCAAAATGCCGTCTGGATCATCTGTGGTATGGTTAGGTTGAAGTCTGCACGACAATGTGCCCGGTAAACCAATTGTTGTGTTACAGTGTGCTGTAATGTTGATTTTCTTTGCACCGTATACGAGGTCCATGTTAGACATGAGTTTCGTAACACCGGCAACTACTTCTGAAGTAAGACCTCTGCTAATGCGCTTAATGTCTTCGCCTGTTGTTTCGTGGTCTAAAATCCATTCTCTAAGCTCTGAAATTGTCCAGTTCTTGATGTCGTCATAAATCTTTTCGTTGACTGCGTCTTGAATAATTCTAGTCACTTCATCTTCTTCATAAGCCACAACTGGGTTGTTTCTTAAGTCAGCAATGGTAAGGTTTGCTAGAACTTCTTTCGCTGCGACTCTTTCTGCTGCTGTGTTAGCGGCAATGCCTGCTAAACGGTCGCCTGACTTTTCTTCGTTAGCTTTCGCGAGGACGTCTTTTACTGATGTAAATTGATACACCTGTCCAAATAACTTGGTTTTTAATCTCATTCACTTCACCTCATACATTAATAATTGAAGACCAGTGTCTTGACGATGACGGGGAGTACGCTACCCATGCCTAAAGGCTTGCCCAAGTCCACGTAATCACCGTTGGCTACTTTAATGCCGTCAACGCAAATCACAGGTCTGTTATGGTCAAAACACTTTGAAATAGACTGGCCTAGTACCTTGCCCATGTCATTTTCCACAATGACAACAACCGGACCCTCACGGTGCACCTCGTAAGCTTCCGCTATTGCCATTGCAAATAGTTGTATATCTTTAAAGGACATCTGACGATCTCCTTCAAAAGCAAGTGCTACAGTTTGGTGCTCATGCTCTGTTGAAAACCATTCTAGCTTTCTGCGGATAACCGCGCTAAGCTGAGTCCGCTCTGCTTCCTCTGCTCGGCTGAGTTTTAATACCGGCAGGTTTTGAATAGGGAAAAGGTTTTCCGTATAGGTTATGGTG
>JBGSUZ010000462.1:0-4501 GCA_041753235.1 Acidaminobacteraceae bacterium | reverse complement strand
TTGCCAATGGGCAGTTTGAATATAACGACAAATTAGATTTACTCAAGTTAGCAGTTATAGAAAGACACCATGCAACGGGCAATATCGGCCTTGGTCTGGTAGAGGGCTTTGGTCTTAAAAATGGCGCAATTGCGTCAACCGTTGCCCACGATTCACATAACTTAATTGTTATAGGGGATACTGACGCGCATTTGAGTATGGCGGCTAAGGAAATTGAGCGCATTGGCGGCGGACTCGTGCTGGTTCATAATGGTGAAGTAATTGGCAGTTTGGCACTGCCGATTGGTGGCATTATGACAGACCAAAGTTTGGAGACGGTAGACGAAGCACTGGAAGCTCTTTTAGAGAAGGCTTATGGCATTGGCGTCAGTAAAGATGTGGATCCGTTTATGACTTTAGCTTTCTTGGCGCTTCCGGTTATTCCAGAAATCAAATTAACAGACATGGGACTTTTTGATGTTTTAAAATTTGAGTTTATGCCACTGTGTGTCGAATAGAGATTGAGGTAATTATGTGAAGAAAAGCTGTAAAATTCAATTAATTTTTGAGTTTTATAGCTTTTTTTAATTGATAAAGATTATTAAATAATAGTTCTTCTCAAAGCCTGAAAATTGGTTTATGATGAGCATATAGTTTATTTTTGAAATAGAGGTTATTATGAATACTTTAGTGATTGATGATTTTAATTTAAAAGATATATTGACCTGTGGTCAGTGCTTTCGCTGGAAATCGGTTGGTGAACAAGATTGGATTGGAATAGCTGGTGGTAAAGTGCTGCGGGTAGTCCAAGAAGGCAAGCAAGTGAGTTTTCACTGCACTAAAACAGATTTTGAACAGTTTTGGCGCTATTATTTTGACCTAGACCGAGACTATGGGGCGGTCAAAAATGAAATTCTAGTCAAAATGCCAGATATGGCGGCAGCAATCGATTATGGCTCAGGGATTCGCATGCTGAATCAAGCGCCGTTTGAAATGCTGATTACCTATATTTTGTCTGCCAATAATAACATTCCCCGCATTACGGAATTGGTTCGAAAAATATCGGAAGCATATGGCATTCGGGTGGAACACCCTTGGGAGGAACTTGTAGGGCCACTGTATGCTTTTCCTGAACCAGAAGCATTGGCAGTAGTTCCAGTAGAGAATTTTCGTGCTATGGGTACGGGCTATAGAGACAAGTATTTACATGAAAGTGCTCTAAAAGTTGTAGAAAACCCTGAAGCATTCTTCAAAATAGGTGGCTTACCTTATAAAGAAGCAAAAGAAGCGCTTCTTACCTACTCTGGTGTTGGGCCAAAAGTGGCAGATTGTATTTTACTCTTTTCCTCAGGGAAACACGAGGCATTTCCAATTGATACCTGGATTAAAAAGACTGTGGCGAGACGCTATGGGTTACCCGAAAACCAACAGAAAGTAATAGAAGCTTTTATAGAAGAAAAATTTGGTCACCTCAAAGGATTTGCGAACCAATACCTTTTCTATTATGAGCGGTCCTTATAGTAATAGCATTCATTCGATAACAAAATTAAATTCTATAAGAAGTTACTGATAAGCACTATGTATAATGGGTATTATATTCAAGACATAGAATCTTCTATCAGTTACGTCAAAGCAGCGGAAAGGAAAGCCACTATGGATGTGTTTATAGCGAGACAACCCATTTTTGATCGCAATCAAAAAGTCTTTGCCTATGAGCTTTTATATCGCTCTAGCATGGAAAATATTAGCAAATTTAAGAGTGGAGATTCGGCTACCTCAGACGTGGTCATTAATTCTTTGCTGCTGATTGGTGCCGATACGCTTACAGAGGGTAATCGGGCGTTTATCAATTTTACAGAAACCCTAATTAAAGACGAAATACCCAAAATGTTCTCAAAGGAATATTTAGTGGTGGAGCTTCTTGAGGACATTGTACCAGACGAGGAATTTCTCGAACGAATTCGTGAACTAAAAGAGATGGGCTACACCATCGCGCTAGATGATTATATTGCAGATTATAAATATGAGTCACTCATGGAATTGTCAGATATTATTAAAGTAGACTTCGTAGGAACGACTGCTGCCGAGCGTAAAGAAATTTCAAAGTACTTTCTTTCAAAAGGGAAACGTCTTCTTGCAGAAAAAGTAGAGACGCATGAGGAGTTTCAAGAAGCCTTAAACTTAGGATACACCTATTTTCAAGGATTTTTCTTTTCGAAGCCAAGAATTATGAAAGGCAGAGATGTTGGCAGTTTGAATGTCAATTACATGCAAGTTATTCAAGAGTTAAACTTGCCTGAACCGGGATATGATAAAATTTCTGAAATCATTGAACGAGATTTGGCTTTGACGTTTAAACTATTAAGATTAATTAATTCACCTGCGTTCTTTACCAACAGCAAAATTTCATCTGTGAAACACGCGTTGGTATTGCTAGGGTTTAAGGAAATTCGCAAGTGGATTATGGTGGTTATGCTCAGAGACCTTGGCAAAAATAAGCCGGACGAAGTGCTTAAAACTTGCTTAGTACGGGCTAAAATGGCTGAAATGATTGCTATTTTGTCAGGGATGGACCGTAGAAAGAACGAAATGTTCATTATGGGACTGTTCTCGATGATAGACACCCTGATGGATCAAGACTTATACAGCATTATTGACAGTTTACCACTGGAAGACGACATAAAAGCGGCAATGATAGGTAAGAAAAATAAATTGCATGAAATGTTCATGGTCGTCATTTCTTATGAAAAGGGGAATTGGGACCAATTGATGCGTGAGTGTGAATCGCTGGGTATTGGCTATACAGATATTCCAGATATTTATTACAACTCTCTGCGCTGGGCAGATAAAATTTTTAGCACCAGCCTTTCAGACAATGTTGAAAGCAATTTGATGGGTTAAAAAGACGAGTATTCCGAGGCACTGAAAAATAGAAAGTTTTTCAGCGCCTCAGCATCCTTTGTCTTTTTTTATTTTTTGTATTGCAGTTTACGTAAAAAAGGCGTATATTTGAATTAACATATGAATGAGTGTTCATATGAACATATATTAAAATGTAAACAGGAGGTTTTTATGACCACTTCAGAATACAAATGTGACTGCACTGTAGTCCATGAAGAACTCGTCAGTGAAGTTAGAGGCAAAATGGTAGAAGAGGAAGTTCTCTACGACTTAGCAGATTTTTTCAAAGTCCTTGGAGACTCAACGCGAATTCGCATTATCTGTGCGCTCTTCGAATCAGAACTTTGTGTCTGTGACATTGCCAATGTACTGGATATGACGCAGTCAGCAATCAGTCATCAGCTCAAGACGCTCAAACAAGCAAGACTTGTAAAGAGTCGCAGAGAGGGTAAGACCATGTATTACGCCTTAGACGATGAACACGTTCAAAAAATATTTGATTTGGGGATCATTCACTTGACCCATGAATAAGGAGGCCTTCCCTATGGAAGCACAAGCGAAATTCAAGTTTACACTGCAAAATCTTAACTGTGCCGGTTGTGCCGGTAAAATAGAAAATGACCTCATAGAAGCAGAATTTGTAGATTTGGCAGCGCTCAATTTTGCCTCAAAGCAGCTAGTGGTAAAACCCAATAAGCCAATGGAAGAAGAGGCATTGCGTCAGCAGATTGATCAGATTGTTAAAAAGTATGAAAATGATGTTAATGTCATCAGCTTGAACAATAAAGGTACTTCTGGTGGTAAGCAAGGCGGTCATGACCATGGCAATGCTTCTAGGGAGGCGCTCAGGGAAAAGCTTGAGAAGATTGGTCTCGGTCTAGGCGCTCTACTCTTTATAGGTGGCCTGCTGAATAATTACACAGGCACATTGAGCAGCAGTGTTTCTTTAGGGCTATTTATTGCGGCGTATGTACTAATTGGCGGTGAAGTTCTGGTCAGTGCTTTTAAAAATATTCTAAGAGGTTCTTGGTTTGACGAACAGTTTCTTATGGCAGTCGCCACCTTTAGCGCATGGGGCATAGGAGAGCATCCAGAAGCGGTTGCCGTTATGCTGTTTTACCGAGTGGGCGAGCTGTTTGAAGAATACGCTGTCAATAAAAGCCGTAAAACCATTGAGGGCCTAGTCGATATAAAAGAAAATACCACCCACGTGCTGGATGAGTTCCAGCAGGTAAAAGATGTTGCTACAGACTTTGTTAAGGTGGGTACTAACATTTTGGTTAGACCCGGCGAACGAATCCCACTTGACGGCGTCGTTGTAGACGGACAGTCAAACTTAGACGTGAGCGCGTTGACCGGTGAATCCGTTCCAGTTGAAGTAAACGCAGGGGACGCCGTATTTAGCGGTGCGATCAATCAAAATGGCGTCTTGAAGTTAAAAACGACTGCCGACTTTGAAAATTCTATGGTTGGTAAAATACTCGACCTTATTGAAAACGCCGGTGGACGTAAAGCAGAAACTGAAAAATTCATTACAAAGTTTGCGAAATACTATACCCCAGCGGTTGTCTTTACTGCACTTGGGCTGGCAATTATTCCTCCATTCTTTACAGGCATGAAC
>JBGSUZ010000461.1:0-5994 GCA_041753235.1 Acidaminobacteraceae bacterium | reverse complement strand
GCGATATGCTCAAGGGAAAGCAAGGTCGTTTCCGTCAGAACTTACTCGGTAAGCGCGTCGACTATTCAGGTCGTTCGGTTATCGTCGTCGGTCCTGAACTCAAATTGCACCAATGCGGTCTTCCTAAGAAGATGGCCCTCGAACTCTTTAAACCATTTATTATGAAGAAGCTCGTTAAGGACGGTCACGTTCATAACATTAAGAGTGCTAAACGTATGGTTGAGCGCGTGAAGCCTGAAGTTTGGGATATCGTTGAAGATTGTATCAAAGAACATCCAGTACTCCTCAATCGTGCACCTACACTTCACAGACTTGGTATCCAAGCCTTTGAACCAGTGCTCGTAGAGGGCAAAGCGATTAAACTTCACCCACTCGTTTGTACAGCTTACAACGCTGACTTCGATGGTGACCAGATGGCGGTCCACGTACCACTTTCGGTTGAAGCGCAAGCAGAAGCAAGATTCCTCATGCTTTCTGTCAATAATATTCTTGCTCCAAAAGATGGTTCGCCAATCACAACACCGACACAGGATATGGTTCTTGGTGCTTACTACCTGACGATAGACATTGAAGGCGTAACTGGCGAAGGCATGATCTTCAAAGATTATGATGAAATGATTCTTGCATACGACAACAAAGCGGTAGATCTTCATGCAAAAGTAAAAGTCAGAATGGCTGATAAGCGCGGTGAAGGCACAGTTCTTGTTGAAAGTACTGTTGGTCGGTTCATATTCAATGAGAACATTCCTCAAGACCTTGGCTTTGTAAATAGAAAAGAAAACATCAATGGCCTTGAAGTTGACTTCCTTTGTACAAAGAAGGGCTTAGAAGAAATTATCAGCAAGTGTTTTAAAGTTCACGGCAACACTGTGACTGCAATGATGCTTGACCATATAAAAGAAATGGGCTTCAAATTCTCAACACGTGGTGCTGTAACCGTATCCGTTTCGGATATGATTATTCCTGATGAAAAAGAACTTTTGATCAAGGAAGCACGCCAAACAGTTGAAAAGTACCAAAAAGCTTATCGTAGGGGTCTTATCTCTGATGAAGAGCGTTACGAAAAAATTATTCAAACTTGGACAAAGACGACTGAAGATGTAACGGATGCGCTCATGGAAAACCTTGATCGTCTCAATAACATCAAAATCATGGCGCATTCCGGTGCCCGTGGTAGTAAAAACCAGATTCGTCAGCTTGCCGGCATGCGTGGTCTGATGGCCAACGCCCTCGGTAAAACGGTAGAGATTCCAATCGTGTCTAACTTCCGTGAAGGTCTGTCTGTTCTTGAATACTTCATCTCTACAACAGGTGCTCGTAAAGGTCTTGCCGATACAGCGCTTCGTACAGCCGATTCAGGTTACTTAACTAGACGTCTTGTAGACGTTTCGCAGGACGTTATTGTTCGCGATATCGACTGTGGTACTAAAGATGGTATCTGGGTGAGTACGTTCAGAGATGGTAATGAAATTATCGAAGTTCTCGAGGAGAGAATCAACGGTAGATATCCAGTCAACGATATTTATCATCCTGAAACAGGTGAACTTTTAGCCTCGGCTGATGTGATGATTACTGACGAAATTGCGTCAAATGTTGTTGGTTCAGGCATTGATCGTGTATTTGTAAGATCAGTACTTGGTTGCGACACACCTTATGGTGTTTGTAGCAAGTGTTACGGTATCAACTTGGCAACTGGCAAATCGGTTAATGTAGGTGAAGCGGTAGGTATTATTGCTGCTCAATCTATCGGTGAGCCAGGTACACAGCTGACAATGCGTACGTTCCATACGGGCGGTGTCGCCGGCGGCGATATCACGCAAGGTCTTCCAAGGGTTGAGGAGCTTTTCGAAGCTCGTAAACCTAAAGGTCAAGCTATTATTTCTGAAATTAGTGGTACGATTTCTTTCAGAGAAACCAAGAAGAAAAAAGAAGTTATCATTACATCACCATCTGGTGAGCAAAGCATATCTCAAATCATCTTTGGTTCTAGAGTTAGAGTTAAAGATGGCGATCAAGTTCACGCAGGTGATTTGATTACTGAGGGTTCAATTAACCCGCATGATTTACTCAGAGTTGTTGGTATAACTGGCGTTCAAGAGTATATCACTAAAGAAGTTCAAAGAGTTTACCGACTTCAGGGTGTTGATATCAATGATAAGCACACCGAAGTTATTGTTAAACAAATGCTTTCTAAAATAAAAATTGACGAGCCAGGTGACACACCTCTTCTTCCAGGCGGCGTAATTGGGTACAAGGAGTTCCTTGAACAAAATAAACGCATCGCTGAAGAAGGTGGTATAGTTGCTGAAGGTAGCCGAACGCTTTTAGGTATTACTAAAGCTTCGCTAGCAACAGAGTCCTTCTTGTCGGCGGCTTCTTTCCAAGAAACAACAAGAGTTCTTACTGAAGCAGCAATCAACGGCAAAGAAGACCGCCTTATCGGTCTTAAGGAAAATGTTATCATTGGTAAGTTAATTCCTGCAGGTACTGGCATGCGCAAGTACAAAGAAATCGCTATCCAACCTACAGAAGAAATCGATGCAGATTTCTAAGGAACTCTTTTAAATTTAATTGACAGCCAAGGGAAACGGTGCTATCATGTTATAGTGTGCAAGACGGCCCGTTTCCCGATTTCGATTAAGATAGGGAGGCGCTTAGGAATGCTGGAATTAGATTCGAATGCTGAAATCAGAGTTGGGATCAAGCAGTCTTCAAGAGCCATTGCTGAAGGTAAAGCCATGAAAGTCTATGTGGCTAAGGATGCAGATGCATTCATCATTGACAAAGTCCTGGAGTTGGCAAAAGCCAATCAGGTCCCAGTCGAGCTGGTCGAAAACATGAAGGTTCTCGGCAAGGCTTGCAAAATTGACGTTGGTGCTGCGACAGCAGTGATATTAAAATAATTAACACCATCGAATTAAGGAAAGGAGGTGCACGGATGCCTACAATTAACCAATTAGTGAGAAAAGGTAGAGAGCAAGTTACAACTAAGTCAACTTCTCCAGCTCTTCAAAGAACGTTCAACACTCTTAAGAGAACGCCTGTTAAACAAAGCGCGCCACAAAAGAGAGGCGTATGTACGTCTGTAAAAACAGTAACACCTAAGAAACCGAACTCGGCTCTTAGAAAAGTTGCTAGGGTTAGACTTTCAAACGGTATGGAAGTTACAGCATACATTCCTGGTGTTGGCCACAACCTTCAAGAACACAGCGTTGTCTTGATCAGAGGTGGTAGAGTCAAAGACTTACCAGGGGTTAGATACCACATCGTTAGAGGTGTGCTTGATACATCTGGCGTTGCGAACAGATTACAATCACGTTCTAAATATGGTGCTAAGAGACCAAAAGCTAAAAAGAGCTAATCTTGCTTAAGACAAAAATTGCCTCTTCCTACGCGGGAAGGGGCTTTATATAGTTTAGCATTTTGTTGATGTAAAACTGTTTTAAGGTTAGTAAAGATATTGTTAACGCAATGTCTTCTATTGATAATTGTTAGATATGATATAGTGCACAACGGCATTATTAGCATGTCGAGTACCGATGAAGAATTTATAATTCAAGGAGGGAAGTACAGTGCCAAGAAAAGGTAATGTTCCAAAGAGAGAGGTCCTTGCGGATCCAGTTTACGGCAACAAGGTAGTAACAAAACTCATCAATGCCATTATGTACGATGGTAAGAAAGGTGTTGCTCAACATATCGTTTACGGTGCGTTCGAGACTATCGCTGAAAAAACAGGTAAACCTGCCGTAGAAGTTTTTGAAGAAGCGATGAACAACATCATGCCAGTTCTTGAAGTTAGAGCTAGACGTGTTGGTGGTTCTAACTACCAAGTACCGGTAGAAGTAAGACCTGAAAGAAGACAAACGCTTGGTCTTAGATGGCTCGTCACTTACACAAGAAAAAGAGGCGAGAACACAATGACTGAAAGATTAGCAAAAGAGCTTATGGACGCTGCAAACAATACGGGTGCTTCTGTTAAGAAAAGAGAAGATACTCATAAAATGGCTGAAGCTAACAAAGCGTTTGCTCACTACAGATGGTAAAATTCTAATTACTGCAAGAGCCGCCCGACGCGGCTCTGCAGTAGCTATAATCAAGGGAGGACTAAGATATGTCAAGAGGTTTCTCGTTAGAAATGACTAGAAACATTGGTATCATGGCCCATATCGATGATGGTAAAACAACGACTACGGAACGTATTCTTTATTATACTGGTATCACCCATAAAATTGGTGAGGTACATGATGGTGCCGCAACAATGGACTGGATGGAGCAGGAGCAGGAGAGAGGTATCACAATTACTTCCGCTGCAACAACATGCCAATGGAAAAATCATAGAGTTAATATCATTGATACACCGGGACACGTTGACTTCACAGTTGAAGTTGAACGTTCACTCCGTGTACTTGATGGTGCAGTATCAGTTTTCTGTGCTAAAGGTGGCGTAGAGCCGCAATCAGAGACTGTTTGGAGACAAGCTGTAAGATACGGCGTTCCAAGAATGGCTTATGTCAACAAGATGGATATCACGGGTGCAGACTTCGATAGAGTTGTATTCATGATGCAAGACCGTCTTAAGGCAAATGCAGTTCCGCTTCAACTCCCTATCGGTGCTGAAGATAAATTCATTGGTATCATTACTTTGATCGATATGAAAGCAGTTATGTTCAAAGATGACCTTGGCAAAGAAGTAGATATCGCTGAGATTCCAGCTGACATGCTTGAAAAAGCAAAAGCCGCTAGACTCAAAATGATAGAAGCTGCTGCTGAAGCAGACGAAGAACTCACTATGAAATACCTTGAAGGTGAAGAACTCACTACAGAGGAAATCATGATGGGTCTTAGAAAAGGCTGTATCGCTAACTTGGTGGTTCCAGTTCTTTGTGGTTCGTCATACAAGAACAAGGGCGTTCAAATGCTTCTTGATGCAGTAATCGACTTTATGCCATCACCACTTGATATCCCTGCAATCAAAGGTGTCGACGAAGATGGTGAAGAAGACGAAAGACCTGCTGATGACAGCGCACCTTTCTCATCACTTGCATTTAAAATCATGACTGACCCATTTGTTGGTCGTCTTTCATTCTTTAGAGTTTACTCTGGTACAATTGATGCAGGTTCTTCTTGTCTCAACTCTACTAAGAATAAAAAAGAGAGAATGGGTCGGATCCTTCAAATGCATGCGAACAAGCGTGAAGAAATCGATAAGGTTTACTCAGGCGATATCGCTGCAGCGGTTGGCTTAAAATACACTACAACTGGTGATACACTTTGTGATGAAGATCACGTTATCGTTCTTGAGTCTATGGACTTCCCAGAGCCAGTTATTCGTGTTGCGATCGAGCCTAAAACTAAGGCTGGTCAAGAAAAGATGGGTATCGCTTTATCGAAACTCGCTGAAGAGGATCCAACTTTCAAAACTTACACAGATGAAGAAACTGGTCAGACTATCATCGCTGGTATGGGTGAGCTTCACCTTGAAATCATCGTTGACCGTCTTCTCAGAGAATTTAAAGTAGAAGCTAACATTGGTGCACCACAGGTTGCTTATAAAGAGACAATCGTTGGTAGTGCAGATGTTGACTATAAATATGCCAAGCAATCTGGTGGTAGAGGTCAATATGGCCACGTTAAGATCAAGGTTAGAGCGAATGAGCCAGGTGTTGGTTATACGTTCGAATCAACAATCACAGGTGGTTCTATTCCTAAGGAATATGTTGAACCTGCTAACCAAGGTATGCAAGGCGCGCTTTCTGCCGGCGTAATCGCTGGATTCGAAGTAGTAGACATTCATGCTGAGCTTTATGATGGCTCTTACCATGACGTCGACTCTTCTGAGATGGCATTCAAACTCGCTGGTTCTATGGCGATGAAAGAAGCCCTCAGAAAAGCGAAATCTATCCTTCTCGAGCCGTACATGAAGGTTGAAGTTACAGTTCCAGACGATTACCTAGGTGACGTTATGGGTAACCTTAACTCTAGACGTGGTAAGCT
>JBGSUZ010000460.1:0-3639 GCA_041753235.1 Acidaminobacteraceae bacterium | reverse complement strand
TCCTTTTCCTTTCTCTGGAATCTTGTGGACAGTATACCCATCAAATCAGGGACAACGCAGAACGGCATAATTTGGTCAGGTTAGAATGGCAGAAACACTTCAAGCGCTGCCAGAAAGCGGTAGCAGGCGTGTTAACTTATGGGTCGACTGTAACGAAGAAGAGCTCAGTGTCAGAGTTTTTAATACTTACCCTGAGAACCTACTGGAAGGTGCAACGCTTGCGAAATGGTCAACACCTGGGTATAGCACCAAAAGTTCAAGTGGTAGGGGTCTAGGATTAGCGCTGCTACATAAATTAGTAAAAGAGCAAGACGGTATTATATATTTGGATACGGAACAGGGTGTTTCCCTGATTGTAGAGTTTGCGGTTTAGTTATGGAGGCGTTACAAAATGAAGTGCGGCGAGAGGATTAAGTACATATTGACTGTGCTGGTCATAATTAATTTAGTCATTATGGGTACAATTATTTCGGTTGTAAGCTTGAGAAAGCCAGAAATGATATTTGTGTTATTGCAGACAATTACGTTTATTACTTTTTATTGCTATACGCATTTTTATAGCGTCAATAAACGGCATGCAGTAAATAGTCAGGTACTTGATAACCCTGCAAGACTTAAATTAGATTTGAAGGCACATGAGAAGTGTCATGAACAAAAAAGACACTATCAAGTTGCGTTAGCGCTCATTGAGATTGGGGAAAAGGAAAAAGCCATTTCGTACATTGACTCAATTATGCAAGAAATGGCATAGGAGGTTTCTCATGAATATTTTAATACTAGACGATAATCCGTGCGTATGCATGATGATAGAGAAGGCCCTCAAAGAATTGGCAGTAGACGGAGAAATACACATTGCGAATAGCTTTGAAGCAGCTCAAACTATTTTGAATCAAAAGACAATAGATGCAGCATTCTTAGACATAGAACTAGACGATGAAAACCCAGATCATAACGGCTTATTGTTGGCGAGAGAATTAGTTAAAAAGCATACCTCAGCAAAAATCATATTTGTTTCTTCATATCCAAATTATGCGTTGACCGCATACGACGTTCACCCGTTTGATTTTGTTGTCAAACCCGTGAATATTGAAAGACTTAAAGGTTCAGCAAACCGGGTATTCGAAGCAATAGAACGAGAAAAACAAGTTTTCGTTGAGCAGCGCGAAGCAGTTAAAAGCGAACGTCTCTTCATACGTACTAACAAGGAAATGTTTTTCCTACCATACAATGAGATTTTCTTTATTGAGAAAGTCAGCAAGGAAGTTTTAATTCATACCGAACGGGGCGAGCATATTGTACGTTGGACACTGGCAGAATTAGAAACCATGCTGCCAAAGTCATTTGTACGCGTCCACAAGTCGTTTTTAGTCAATGCAGACAAGATATGCCGTATCTCTGAATTTGGAGACCGGACATACGAAATCTTTTTCGGAGCAGTCAACAAAACTGCCATACTAAGCCGTTATAAGGTCAATGACCTGTTCGAGGTCATGAATATTCCTTATAAAGAATAGCCGTGAGGTCTAAAAACCACACACCCCATTTTAGGAGCCTATCACTCATTTAGATAGGTTCTTTTTTTATGCTCAAAAATTGAAAATCTGGAAATTGGTTATTAAGGTTCTCTTACAGGTTATTGGGGCCTGAAATCAGACAGAGAACACTAGTACTCATACAATGAGAATGGCGTAAAATTTGCCCATGTGTTTTAAATCAGGAGGAAGGTGCCATCGTGAATATAAAAAAGGCGGTAATCATCAATCACGCCATGTATCCCATTATCGACCAGCCCGTCTTAAAATATCTACTTGAAGAAATGGTCAACTCGGGTATTGAAGAGGTTCTTGTCGTTGCAAAAGGCTCAGTAGACACAATTGTACAATATATGGACAGCATGGATAATCAAGAACCATCTAAGCTGATGATTTATCTTAATCGACAAAAGGAAAATGCCAGTATAAATGAAATGTTATTAAGTACACGAAATTTCGTTAAAGATGAAAGTTTTGCCCTTGTATTTGGCAATCACTTGTTCCAAATAGATGAAAGCCCAGCCTTAGAGCAACTTATAGAGACGTACATGTTCACCAAACATTCGGTTATTGGCGTTACTGGCGTTAAAGAGCTAGACGATAGCGTTTGTGCGGTAGTAGATGGCCTAATAGAAGAAGACAATCTTTACTTTGTAAAAAATACATATCTGTCAGAAGCTTTAAGCATTAGTGATTTTGCCCTTGTCCATGCGGGACGGTACATTTTAAGGTCAGATATTTTTAATTATATGAGCTACCATAAACCTGTTGCAGAGCCAGAAGGCGTAAAAAGCTCTAACTCAGAGGGCTATGGCGGGTTTGTCAGCTGCCTTAACAAAATGGCTCAGGACCAACGTGTTTACGCCCAGTGGCTTGAACATAAGCAGTATAAACTTGGCAATGCCAGCAGTTATGTGAAGAGTATTATCGACATGTCCCTCAGCCGAAGCGACCTTCGGGAGGAGATTATCAGCTATATTGGTGAGAAGCAGCTTGCTTTTTCTAAGTAGTAAATTTGAACATTTTTTTATTGCATTGGGTATTTATTGTTACATTTTTTATTATTTATTTCTGATAAATCAATTCTGTCACTGATCTGTGTATAGAAAGGAGACCATTATGCAGCACAATTATTTTAGACTGCGCAAATTGATAATATCTATTTTAGACGCTGGCCTCATTTTATTAGCCCTTCATTTTACTTTTGTGTTCAATCAGTCAGGTATTAATAGTCATACGGTATACATTACTCATGCGAGGACGCTTCTATGGGTGCCAATGTTAGCTATAATTGTATTCCCTGTGTGTTTTAAAATGGTAACACTATATAACTTGAGCAAATCACTGCTCTCTATACTTATAAGAACAGCTCTTGGCGTAACGCTTGGAATTATGTTTTTTGCAAATATGTTCTTTTTTATGAAAATTCAAGTCATAAGCAGAACATGCATGCTGTTTTTTGCGATGATTACATATGTATTTATATTTAGTCAGCGACTCATAGTTAAGCAATACTATAGAACTTTAGCAAAAGACCGTACCCTCGCCAGACGCGTATTGGTCGTTGGTAACGAAGGCCTTTACCAAAACTTTATGGAGTCGATGGATTGTCTAGATGATATTCCGTTAAAGGTGATTGGCTTTGTACCTATAAAACGCAACCGTAGCAATGTGCGTTGTATAGACCAAATTGGTGAAATAGAAGATTTGATGGAAATTGCAAAAGACAATCAAATCGATGAAGTCGTCTTTGTAGTAGACAAATATAGTTTAGTAAGGTCATTTAAATATTGCTATAAGCTTCAAGAAATGGGCATTACGGTAGACATTCTTTCAGATCAATTCCATACAGATGAAATGAAAGTTTCTACAGGTAGAATTAGAGGTTTAAACGTTATTACAGCCCATAGCGTGGCAATGAATGACTTCCAAGTGGTATTAAAACGTTTGCTAGACATAGCCGGTGGGTTAGTCGGTACTATGATGACTTTGATTCTTGTGCTGATTTTAGGTCCACTTATTTATTTTGAAGATAGAGGACCAATTTTCTTTATGCAAGAGCGCGTAGGCAAAAATGGCAGAGTCTTTAAAATGTATAAATTCAGAT
>JBGSUZ010000459.1:0-4892 GCA_041753235.1 Acidaminobacteraceae bacterium | reverse complement strand
ATAGCGAAGAATCACACCGACCGTGTGGGTTATCAACATGCCCAGTTGCGCACCTGAACGTTTGATTTTGTCTTTAAAATCATCAATAATTTCATCTAATTCTATTGGTTTTACTTTAAGTAAAATCCTACCCAAATAATGTGGAATATAGCGCGTAAATTGATAACTTTCCATCTCTAGTGCTCTCAGTAGTTCCACTACAATGTCATTGCGCTGTTCAATTGAAAGCAAATCAATCATCTCTACCAGACTTTCACCCGCTGTATTTCGAACAGATTCAAGTGCACTCACTTTTAATAAATTACATAAGTGCATGGCAGTATAAAATGTGTTAGTAGGGTCAACGACTCTCGCATAATCTACTAAGAACTTTATTTGGAATTTTTTGTTTAAATCGTTCGTCGCAGACTTTAGGTTTGTGAGAAAGAGCGTTGAAACATCTATAGCCTCATACTGACAAAGTTTTTCTACATAGTCTAGACGGTCACCTATATGAAGCCGTTCTAAAATGAACTTTCGTGTATATCGTTCTACCACATGCATTTGCTCGTCTATTTGATTGCTAAGTGCTTCAATAATCTCATCGAAGAAATTTGGTTCGCTTGCTTCTTGTTTTACAATATCGCCTAAGGCATTCAATGTCGCCATACGCACTTTTTCTTCTGAACTGCTTAGACCAGATAAAAGCAAGGATTTAACGATACTTAATTGAGAATGACTCATTTTATTGATTGGAAGGCCTCTCAGCGCATGCAGTAAATAGAGCTGTTTACCAGAAATTTGGTCGTGTTTCACAAAATGACCTAGTGTTAGTTCTAGCCCTTTGTGAATTTTTTCGTCACTAGACTGATGGGTAAAATAGGCTTTCAGAACATCTTTTAAGGCGTAAGAAGTCCAGTGTCTATGCTTACCAATAATGTGTAGTTCAGGCGTTAGCATCCGTTCTATATACCGCTCTAGAAGTTCGTAACTCTCGATTTCAAACTTAGCTGCTTCAGCACCTTCTGGTATCTCTTTACGCAATTCTTCATCAAAATTGCCAATCAGAGTCCCCATAACCCAAGCACAGTGCTTACGAATGTCCTCCTCAGGTGTTACTAATAAACTGTATAAGAATCCTACAGCAATTTGTTTTTGTTTCTGAGTTAGGTATGCACTATAGTCTTCTATAATGTCGATATAGCCTCTTAAATCATTGGTATTTTTCATACTCCGGGCACTTTCAAGCAGCCTGTTCATTGAGTTTTCATCTCTAAGCAAATGCATCAGTCTCAGGTTGTGTTCAATCGATAAGTGCTTACAGTATTCAATAATTTCCTGCCCTTTAAGCAGTGACGGGTGAATTCGACGGCGTACTGGATTCTCTTCAAGTTCAGATGGATCATTTGGGTCTACATTAACCCCAAGACTCAGCATGAAATCTTCAAAATCCTTAAGCTTATGGTAAACCTTTTTATATCGATTTTCCTTGGCTTCATCTACATGGTCTAATTTGTCTAAAATTACTTGGAACGAATCGTCTAAATGATAGTAAGTCATTGCACCGTTTTCATTGGATTTCACCCTGAAATCTGCATATATAAGCACTAAAGCTTCTACTGGCAGGTTATCAAGTTCTAAATCCCAGGTTGAATGATTAATTGCAATATGACGAATATACGTAATGTTACGCTGTTCAAACCAAATACCCGTATAGTGGTAGTGGAAATAGGCAACTCGCTTCTTCTCAGAACCCCTGCATCCATACTTACCCACATCATGTCCAGCTGCTGCACCAGCAACTCTACCTAAGTCTATTTTTACATCCGCTCGTTTTAACTGACGTGCGACCTTCATTGCTATATGATGCACACCACAGATATGATCCAGTGTAGTAAAGCCCATTAAGTCCTGATTCATTTTCATCATTTCATAAACATGATCCTGACGGAAATAGAATTTAAAGCGTTCATACTCTTCACTGCTCTCCAACTGATCTTCTTCTTTTGCTGAAATAGAAACCAAGGGGAATCTGCCTTGCCAACTGTTTTTATCGACTTCCTTTTGAACATCACAATAAACCTTCATTATTTTCAGAAAAAGTTTAGCTGCGGTTTCCATGCACTGATTTTCAATAAACGGTTCAGTTTCTGGAAACGAAAGATTTACACTGTAATAATAGAATTGCTCTAACAGATTGGTGTCAGATATTTTTGAAAGTAGCGTTCTAAATAACGGTTCATACAAACTATAGATTGTCTGAGTTTGGAAATTGCACTGTTCAACAATGCGTATAATACCGCTGATGTGATCGGGATGCTCTAAAAATTCTAGAATCAACGTTTGATCCCACTGACAATCGTCTAAAAATGACGCGCCAAGTATCTGTTTTTTTAATTGATGCAATGTATTCATAGCCAATGGTTGATCCATAACGCTGCCCCCTCTTTATTTATGTTCTATTATGCTAAACTTTATGGTTTCTATTTTATCACAAGTCATTTCTTATTAATTGATTAAATAATCTGCCTTTTTGTGTTTTTCAGCACTATTTTATCATCCTTCCTTCACTATAAAGAAAATTCCCTTTTTTGCCGACAATATCATATGCACATCATGGAGGGAGGCAATCCAATGGACGGGATCAATCGAATTCAAGGAATCAAAAATTCCATCGTCACCAAGAGTAGATTAGTTCAAAAATCAGCCTATCGTCAACAATATGTTGGGGTAGATGCAGCTTATAGTGAGGCTGATCATAGAATAGAACCGGTTAAACAGGTTCCAATCGTACAAAAATATAAAGACAATGCCGGCGTGCTAGCAAAAAAGCTAGACCGAGTTCTTAGTTATAAAGAAGAGTATCGACGCTACTATCAATTAGAACAAGATTTAGAAGATAGTTATGATGATCCTTCTGATAATATGGACTTTATTGATCACCTATACGTCGTACTTTCAGATATGAATGAAGTAATATTGGCACTTCGTGCTTTTGACAAAACCTTTAATACTTCTTATTCCCAACTTATTGGTAGTATTATCAAAAATAGTGAAGAAGATTTAGCAAATTCTACGGTTTTAATTCATGTTGATTTTACACTTGGTTTCTTTAAAGGTCGTATGAAAAAGTGTTATGAACAACACCCTGAATACTTCGATTTCTATATAGAAAACAATATAGGGCTTATTCCCCGACTTTTTAGCACTTTTCGATCAATAAAAGCCATAATTCCTGAAAAAATCGAGGAATTATCCAGTAAACAAGACAGCGCCGGCGCAGTTATTGACCATAAGTTGTAGGCATTGTATAGCAAATGTTTTCACCCGTTTACATTAAAAAAGCCTCTGCAAATTCATGCAGAGGCTTTTTTCTGACCCGGTTCCCCAGGCTCGTTTCAATTAGTATAATCTCGCCAGATCATATTCTTGTTTAAAGCTGCTTCGCTCTTGAGTGTTTCTCAAAAGTTGGTTTTGATATGCTTTCTTCAAATCGTGTTGTTTTTTCTTGTCGCTTTTTGAAATACCTAAATAAATGTCAAATCCATTAACCTTTATATGTAAATTTCTTTTCATTTTTTATTCCTCCAATCCAGTTGAACAGGTAAAATTGCATATTGAATTGCCATACATTTTGTGGATATTTAGTCATTTTATGCCTCCTATAGGGCATAAAAAAACCACAGCTATGAGCCTGTGGAAGTCACCATAAGATGTATTCTTATTTGTGTCCCTTGTCAGGTTCTGCTTTAAACGAGATTATTAAGTTACCATTGGCGATTTCTACTTTAATTGTGTTGTACATGAGTCAGAACCTCCTTTCAAATTTTTATACGTTAAATATCTTTTTTACAGTTTCATCATAAGTTATTCAACCAAAAATGGCAACATCTTTTTCTTAGATGTAATGAGTTTGTAATAAATGATTCTAAATATTAAGAATACTTAGTGCGAATTATCTAAATTCCGCCATTTAATAAGTATTGCATTTAGCTCAGCACCTAGCATTATCAACATACCTACGAAGTATAACCATATCATTAGCGTAATTACCGTACCCAACGAACCATAAACAAATGAGATGTTCGTTAAATACTGTACAAAGTAGGAAAATCCTACAGATAAACACATCCAACCAAACATTGTTAAAATTACACCCGGAAGTACTTCTCTGAAATTTAAACTAATATTGGGCAACCAACTATAAATCATGGCAAGTATCAAAATAAAGAAGGCCATAAGAATTACCCACCTGCCGTAGGACAAGAAAAGCCTTAAACCTACTGGAAGTGTCATATGTAGGTTTAAAAAATCTATGAAATTCTTACCCATACTAGGGAGTGTCAATGCAACGATTAATATAAATACTAATAAAATTGTTATTAAAATGCCCAGCACTCTACCATAAACATATTTCCTCAGGTGAGGAACATCGTGCGCTCTATTTAAGGCACGTTCAAGTGCACTAACCGCCTTAGAGGCAGTCCATAGCGACGCTACAGATGAAATAGGAAGGATAGCCTCTAGATTAGCTGCTAGCATGTTTTTTATATAGTTATCGATGATTGCATAGGCTTCAGTCGGAACGAGCTGCATATAGGCGGTAGAGAAAACATCATATGTAATTTGCAATTTGCCAAGTACAGCAAAAAGAATAATCAAAAACGGGAAGATGGACAGTAGAAAAAAATAAGCCATCTGAGCGCTATACGCTGTTAAATTGTGCTCACCAACACGCCAATATAGCTCTTTAGCAATAAAGCTTATCTTGTTCACTACTGTCCATCCTCCTATCTGAGTTGAATTGTATCTATTAGTTGATGGTATACCTCTGGTGTTAAAGACTGAGGACCATCGCATAATGCTTCATCTGGTCTAATATGCACTTCAACCATTAGCCCATCT
The DNA here is from genome assembly GCA_041753235.1 of Acidaminobacteraceae bacterium. GTDB lineage: Bacteria > Bacillota > Clostridia > Peptostreptococcales > Acidaminobacteraceae > JBGSUZ01. Next base: position 8 of record JBGSUZ010000459.1, on the reverse strand, counting down.
GCACCTGC
>JBGSUZ010000458.1:0-2050 GCA_041753235.1 Acidaminobacteraceae bacterium | reverse complement strand
ACCGCATTTTTTCCCAAGATTTAACATGACTGCGTCACTAATTTACAGTGCGCAAGCCTCAGACGTGAAAGAGGTTATGATTGACGGTAAATGGGTTATGAGAAACTACGAACTTCTGACAATTAATGAGAAAGAAGTTTTTGAAAATGCAAATAACTGCGCCTTAAACTTAATTGGCGGCAGCTACACAAAGTAATACGACGAAATATGAACTAAAAATACAGGCTGTAGTGCAGGCGTTTGATACTTTCAAATGATTGCCTGCAGCCTTTTTTGCTTTATTCATACAATCACATATGTACGATTTGTAACAATATAACATACATAATAGGGGAGTACTTATGAAAAATTATTTGCTTATGATAATGGCTTGTGTGTTCTGGGCCGGTGCCTTTATTGCTGGCAAGAGCAGCATTACCAGCTTTGGCCCATGGTCCCTGACATTTTATCGTTTCTTTTTTGCCAGCTTGATACTCTTTCCAATACTCATTTATAAATGGCCTAAGGAAATGAAGCTTTCAAAACTTCAGTGGCGACAAGTGCTCATACTCGGGTTTGTTGGTATGACAGGCTATCATGTCCTGTTTTTCACAGCCCTTAAATATACATCAGCTTCAAGTGCATCCATGCTAGCAGCGACCAATCCAATCATGACTGCGGTGCTCCTCAGCGTTTTCTATAAAGAGAGACTTAGCCCTGCAAAACTTGGTTTGCTCCTAATTGCTTTATTAGGTGTCGTGTTGACCATCACCAATTGGCATCTAGAAACCTTGCTAAATATGGAGCGTAACCTTGGTGAATTGATTATGGTACTGGCTGTGTTTTGCTGGGCCAGTTACTCAATTCTCGTTAAAAAATTTATTGTTAATTTTAGACCGATGGTCATGACCGGATTTGCATTTTTGACATGTACACTTATGGTATTTCCCTTTGCCCTCGCAGAAGGCTTAATAAAGGCTTCTATTCACGCTCCGATAAGCGCTTGGGGCTCGGCTATTTATATGGCCTTATTTGCTTCTGTTATAGGCTATGGCATACAACAAGTCTCTATTCAAAAAATTGGGCCTGCTAAAACGAATATCTTTATCAACCTCGTTCCAGTCTTTTCACTCATATTAGCGTATTTAATTTTAGGTGAAAATATACCATTCACTAAAATGATTAGCGGTGGTATGATCATTTTAGCTGTTGTTAGCTTTAACTTGCTATCTATTAAAACCGCAAAGTGAGGGTTTATATGTTTAAAAAGAAAGACTTAGAGATGCTTCTAGGCGTCGGTAGTGTGCGTGCACCTATTGCAGATAACGAGCAACCATGCGGTGAGCCGATTGCGCCAATGGATGAGGTTGAAGCTCCAGAAAATGTAGCACCTACAGAATCAACCGATGAACAACCCGTTCCAAACGCTAACCAACAACTGGTCGCAGCTTATGAGAATCAAATTGCATTTTTGCAGCAGCAACTTACGGTTAAAGACGAACAGCTTAATTCAAAAGATGACATAATAAAAAACTTTCAGGTGCTTCTCAAACTAGAGCAAGACACCGTATTAAAGCTGACCCACCAGATAGAAGAAACACCTAAACCAAGTGGTTGGCGCAGTTGGTTTGGTAGAAAAAAGCAAGAACCTATACCTGACGAACAATAAATGAATTTTAACGTTTAACGCATCATGACGTACAAATTAATATTACAACTGTGTTACAGGATAAAAAAAGAGTTGCTCTAATTAAAATCTTGTAATAGAATAACTTTGAACAAGAAATTACAAAATAATTACTAAGAAAAGGAGGATGCAAAATGTTCAGCACTATCAATAGAACTTGGAATTTTATACTAACTTCTCAAACAGTCGTAGTGTACGAAAATTTTATAGACGTTTTGCAGCCTGTGGTTTAGTAATGTCATTTTTTCTTGGGAAAAATTTCACATTATACATATAACCAGAGGTAGATCTCTGGTTTTTTTGTGCCTAAATTTAGACACAGACCTTGGTCTGTGTCTTTTTTAATGCATAGATGGGACATAATAACTACAATGACATTTTAGT
>JBGSUZ010000457.1:0-13936 GCA_041753235.1 Acidaminobacteraceae bacterium | reverse complement strand
TAAGTATTTATCTTTTGTAGAATCAACTAATGCTAATGCATTGATGGCATTTTCAAGGGCATTTGAAAAGACAAGGCAAAGGTCCATATCAGAAACTGTGGTGTTTGTTGGCAATTCAAGTTGCGTTTCAACACGGATTTGCTCATCCTTAGCTTTTGTTACATAGAATTGAAGAATTAAATTAAGCGAATAGTTACTGCAAAAGTCTTCAACAGTAACACGATTAATACTTTTTTCCACTTCAGCAATATAGTTTTGTGCAGCTTCCTTGTTGTTATCTGAGAGGTAAGCGTTGATTAGATTGAGATGATGGCGCATATCATGACGATAAATGATGGTTTTTGCTTGGGATTCTTTTAAGGATTCCAAGTGAAGCTGTGATGCGGTTATTTGCATTTGCAGTAAATTTTGCTCATTGACCAAAGTGAGATGCTCTCTATTTTGTTTGAACAACCACAAAATCATAATATAAGCGATGAGGGTAAAAATGAGTGCTCGTATATTTTGTGCTAAAGATATTTGCGATAATACGGAGTTAAGGTCGTATTTACCTGATGAATAAGTCAAAATAGTATAGGACAATGGAATGACACAAAAGCCGTACCAGCCTTTGTCGGTGTTGCGTAGCATATAGAGTATATAAGGTCTAAAATACCTGTAAGAAATAAAACCAGCAGGGATATAGAGAATCAGACTGACAATGCTCATCATGGATTGGTTGAAACCTAAAAAATAGGCAATCATCAATGCGATAAAAACAACGGATGAGACGATAGCAATTACAGTTAAATGAACAAAAGCCAGTTTAATTCCTTTGTATTTCGATATAAATAAAAATGCGATATACAGTGGAATTTGCGCTAGTAGAGGATAGAGTTTCTGAAAGGTGACGTACCCATAATTGACCCAAATAAAAGTATCGACAATAATAGTAAGAAACACGAAAAGGCCCATTTTATAGAGGTCTTTTTTTTGTTTGACTTCACAGTCAATAAATATATAGGCTAAACCAGTTGCAAAAATAAGGGTAAGAATTATAAATAGAATATTCGGCATAGAGTTCTCCTTTTTTTCAACTACGGTTAGTTCTTAGTTACAGTATATCAAATAACCCCTCTGTTAAGAGAATATTATTACATTTCACAGCATAAAAGAGACATTTCGTGCAGTCAGTGATAGTTGCATGTGGGGATTAGAGTATAATTGATTAACGATTAGGAGGACAAACTATGTATGATTATTTGAATGGAAGTTTAGGGAAGAGAAAACACGCAATAAAGGTGTATTTATTGGTGTGTGCGTTGTTTGGTTCATTGGTATTGTCGGGTTGCAGTGGTGCAGATTACGGAACCAAACTTACTTTTGCAGAAAATAATGAACTTTATTACACTGAAAATGTAACAGCGGAAGAAGCACAAGCGCTGGGAGACTATCTAGTCAAAGAAGCATTCTTTACTAATGGTGGCAGTGGCATCACTATACAATTAAACAAAGCCACGGGTATTTACGAATTTCGAATGGTAGTAACGGAAGGTGCTGAAAAAGACCAAGGTACAATAGATGCAATGAAGATATTTGGACATGAAATATCACAGAGTGTATTTAATGGAGAAAAATTAAATATTCATCTATGTGATAATACCTTAACAACCTTAATAGTAGTCGAGGCTAATAACTATGGCACAAAACTTACTTTTGGGGAAAATAACGAACTCTATTATACTGAGGATGTAACTGTAGAAGAAGCACAGGCACTTGGAGAATATTTGGTCAAATTAGATTTCTTTGCTAATGATGGTAATTCTAGAAGCATACAATTAGCTAAAACTGGAACAACTTATGAATTTCGTATGATCATAAAAAAAGGGCTTGAGAACGACCAAAGTACAATAGACACAATGGAATTTTTAGCAGCTGACATCTCTAGCAATGTATTTAGTAATAAAGCACTAGACATACATCTTTGTGATGAAAATTTTGAAACGCTAAGAGTGGTAATTGCTAAGTAATTATAAAAAAATTATAGGATAATCCTAAGGAGGCACTATGTTAAAAAAATTATTAATCTCTGTTACAGCACTGTCATTAATGTTAGGTGGCACTACATTCTACACAATGGACAATTCAAATCATGCCTATGCAGCAACTCAATTGACGGATAGCGCTTACCTCAAAGAAGGTAATGCATTTTACAAGAAGGCTAAGTATAAAGAAGCGATTGCTTCAGCAGATAAAGCACTTGCCTTAAACTCAGCTAACGCAGATGCATACTACCTAAAAGGTCAGTCTTATGCCAAACTAAAGAAAGTTGTTGAGTCAAAAGCAAACTACGAAAAGGCTGCTTTTGCAAACCCTAAAAAATACTACAATTCAGTATTAGGAATGAAGCTCAATAGTAAAACGGGTGAGTTATCAAATGCAGTATTTGGTTTAAAAGTAACACCTACAGCAGATTGGTTTTACTATGATGCACCTGGATTAGAAGACGTAACTGAAATATCAAAAATACTAAATTCAAATAAAAAAATGAAGCAAGCTGAGGTAGAAGCAACTATTTCAGGAGGTTGTACAGTTTTCTCAGTCTATAAAGAAGATCCAAGTATAAATGAAGGTTCTTCGAGCTTGTCAATTATGCTTGAACCACTCTATATGGACCCTTCAATCAAAACGGCAGACGATTATATTAAACTTCTTGTTAATGGATTTAAAGAAACTGAGAACTTTAAAGAAGTGTCTGCAATAGAGAATGGAAAGCTTAATGGCGTTGCAGTCAAAGGTTTTGCCGTCACATATGATTTTGACGGTACAGAAATTTCACAGTACTATTACGTTTTGAATCAAGATAAATACGCTAAAATCATTATTTTGACACCTGTCAACGATGATGAGCTCAAAGAACTTCAAGTCATGTTGCGTACTATCAAATAGTAAAAATTAAGGTTGTACTTGAGAACGTAGTTTTCGAGTACAACCTTTTTAATTGATATACCATTAAAATGAATAGTTAAGATAGGCTTCTTTGATTTTTTTGTAAGCAATTCTTGAGACAAGAATATGTTTATTATTGATTGTTGTGATGCCTTCTTTGGATAGATTAATAACATAGTCTAAGTTGACTATGTAGGAACGGTGAGGCTTGATAAAACGTCTATCGGCTAGTAAAGGTGTTTCGATATTTTGAATGGAATTTAGACTTTTAATAATATCGCCGTTTTTTAAATTAAAATAAATGCTTCTATTAATAACTTCAATGTAAATCAGTTCATTATAAAATACTTTTAAAAGCCCAGATTGGGTCTTTACTATAATATATTCATTCAAGCTACTGCGAATATTACTAAAGGCTTTGTCTAACGTTGAAAAAAGAATATTCTTCTGAATGGGTTTCAACAAATAATTAAAAGCACTTACAGAATAAGACTCAACTGCAAACTCTGGTGAGGACGTTAAAAAAATTATTTTAGCAACCTGATTGAGACTTCTAATATGTGTAGCAATCTCCATGCCGTTAAAGTTGGGCATGATTATATCTAAAAGAAAAATATCAAAATATTTTCCTTCATCAAGTTGTTTTATTAAATCCATACCATTCTCATATTGGAATATTTCCAGTTCATCTGTAATCGTATTCTCACTTGAATATTCAAGGATTAATTGATTGAGTTTCAACATGGATTCCATGCAGTCATCGCATATGGCAATCTTAATCATTTTTCCACCTACTTCTATTTCTTAGTTATAGTATATCAAATAACCCTCCATTAAAAAAATGTTATTACAATTCACAGCATAAAAGAGACATTTCGCGTAAAGGTGGTAAAGCGCTGATTAAAATATTGTATAATTGGCTTGCCGCTAGGCTTATTCGACTATAAGGCATTGGGCAATTTAGTTGATTAATTGCACTGAAGGGAGTAGTATATGAAAAATAATTTTTGGTTAAAAGTATTTGTGATGATAATGGTTTTTTCTGTATTTTTAGGAACCAGCTTACCCGCAATGGCAGCTAATGCATCCAATCAAACCATTACAGCAAAAATGGATTTTAAAAATGAGTTTAAGGATGACCTAATTTCTATTAAGCTGGCGGTATCTGGTACTGAAAAATGGGGAAAAGAACTGCTGACGAAGCCATTAAAACCAGGTGAAACAATTAATATACCAATAACCATTGAATCTGGTAAAACTAAATTTGATATTAAGCTTACTTCTAATGATGCTAAGGCAGCTAATCAAAAATATTCAAGTAGGAGTCATCATTTTGAAGGCATGGACTTAAATGAAATTAAGGCTAATACAGGTGGGATTATTCTTTTCAGATATGCGGCTATGAATAGTGGTTTCTATACTGTTGTTTATAGTTATGCCGATTATCCTCAAATTAGTCAAATTGATGGGAAACCAGCATCGACTATCCTATTTAACGTTAAGAATGAAACTAAAAATGAAATGGAGACCCTTAAACTTTCTCCGAGTGGCAAAGACAAATGGGGTGAAAACTTATTAAAAGAACCATTAAAAGCAGGAGCAAGTGCTGTTATTCCAATTGCAGTTACTTCTGAATTAACGAAGTGGGATATATATGGCACAGGACTTATGTTACCCTTCGGTTTCAAATGTAAAGGGGCTGATTTTTCAAGACTTACCCCAGAAACGGGCGGCAATCTTGCAATTCGATTTTCTACAATTAACTACAATATTGAAACGGTAGTGTCCAACGACTTACCTAAAACACCCTATCCTAAACAATCAGGGAATAATATAGAGCTATTTGATACAGATAGCGATGGCGTTTTAAGCGCAGATGAGGTTCAAGAACAGGTCACAGCAGCAAAACCAAATTACAAGATTGGATTTGAAGTTCGACTTTCTGAAAAGATACACACAATTGGGAAAAATGCTTTTGAAAGACACCAATTAAGTAAAATAACAATACCAAATACCGTTACAACAATTGAATCGGATGCATTTGCGTATGCTGGAAAGTTAAAAACAGTTATTTTTAAAGAGGGTCTTGTTACGATTGAACCGCGGGCTTTCTTAAAAACGGGGCTTACGAGTGTTACTTTGCCCAATTCTTTGAAAATTATAAATGATCAGGTATTCAATGGCTGCGATCAATTGTCAAACGTTACTCTTGGAGAAGGTGTAACATCACTTGGAATGGGTGCCTTTGGTAGAACTATAATCACAGATTTAAAGTTGCCAGAGTCATTGACAACAATTGGTTATGGTGCTTTTTCAAATTGTACTAAGCTAAAGACAATTAATCTTTCAAATGGCGTTAAACGTATTGAAAAACAAGCATTTACAACTTGTACTGCATTAAAAGAAATTAATTTAGGACAAATTACCTATCTTGGAGATTCAGCATTCTTGCAATGTACCAATTTAGAGAAAATCCAACTGCCAGAAACATTGGATAGTATAGGTTATAATCCATTTGAGTACTGTGTGAAACTAGTTGAGATCAATACGGATCCTAATAGTAAGTTTTTTACCTCAGTAGATGGTGTGTTATATGCAAAGGACCTATCTACACTTTATGCATATCCCAATGCAAGAGTCGACAAAACACTGGTATTACCTTCTAAAGTTACCATTATAAAAGCAGGGGCATTTAGCAATACACACATTAAATCAGTTACGCTTCCAGCAGGACTGAAATCAATTGAAAATAATAGTTTTGGGACTTGTGAATCACTACAAGGTATTCAGTTACCAGCTGGTCTTGAAAATATTGGATCGCTGGCTTTTGATAACTGCAAAGTGCTAAGGGGAGAAATTGTTATTCCTGAATCACTAAAGAGCTTTGGAGGAAATGCGTTCAGACGAACAGCTATAAGTAAGGTAACCATAAACAGCAATATTGATCTGAGTCCAGCTATGTTTATTGAATGTAAATATTTAGAGTCCGTAAGCATCAATGGTAAAGTTGCAAAAATTGGTAGAGGTGCATTTAGAAGTTGTTCTAAGTTAAGCAATATTACGTTACCTAAAACATTAAAAGTACTTGAATCAGCTTCGTTTAATGGCTGTAGCAGTCTGACGTCTATTAAGTTGCCAGAAGGACTGACGGCTATAGGTGAGGGTGATAAAGTACTAGATGAAATTGACATGGAATCTAGAGGGGGCGTATTTGCTGGTTGTACACGCTTGAAAAGCATTGTAATGCCTAATAGCGTCGTATATTTAGAGGGCGAAGCTTTTGATGGCTGTAAAAGCTTGAAATCTGTTACGCTCTCTAAAAATCCAAAATTTACAACTATAAAAAGTCGTACCTTCAGTAGGACTACTAGCTTAGGTGAAATCATTATTCCTAAAAATGTTATTAAGTTAGAAGAATTTGTTTTTATTGATTCGGGCATAAAAAAAATTACAATGGAACCCAATAGCCGCAGAGTAATTGAAACTGGTGGGTTTGATGGGTCTTCACTTGAAGGAAGAGTAATTAAGTAGTATTAAGAGCATTTCGCTTGAAAAATGTGTTTCTTACTGGAAAAATTATCTAAAAATTAAGGAGGTAATGAAATGAAAAAAGTATTCGCATTATTAACAATTTTTACATTGGTTTTTGGTTCAATGTCAATAGCCGATGCAGCTGCGAAAAAGTATACGTTCAAAAATATTAATGAGGCCTATGGATCGTATATTTTATTAAACGAAGGCGAAAAGCTGACCGGGTTAACACAAGGCGAAATGGAAACCTTTACCGCTAAAACATACGGCGTGACAAGTCGGGTTGCAGGCAAAGCGACGTATGGAAAAACAATGGATTATGATTATAGTATCAGCAGTGCAAAGCTCAATAGTGACAAGACAATTGCCTGTTTTTCAATCCCACAAGAAGATGGGTCGATTACGATACTCATTAAGAAAACAAGTGATACAACCTACTCAAGAAGTTTTGCTTGGGGATCAGGTAAAACTTCAACAGATGAGCCGTTTGTTAAAACATTAAAATTTAAAGATGTGGCAGCTGCAAATAAAGGTGCAATAAAAGATAAGACCATTCAAAAGTACATTCAAAATGATAAAGCTGAAATTGCTATGATAAAATTAGAGCAGGAAGCACTTAAAACAGGCTTTTTCTTTTCAAAAGCACTGCCTTGTGTTGGCACGTTTAAAGGTGGCGATCCATGGAGTGAGGACAAGACGGCAATGCTCCAATTTACAGCTAGTAAAACCAGTGCTGTTATTGGAAATGGAAATAGTTTAGAAGCCTTTACAATCAAAGATTTGACGGGCATTGAGTATACAAAATCAGGCACAAATGTTGAAGTGACCTTTAAAGGAAAGCTATATGATGATAAGTTAGCTGTTGTTTCAGATGCGGGAACAATAACTGCTATCTTTTCTAATAAAGACACGTTGATCGGAATTAAATCAAGTTTAGAGAATCCTGCGTTGAATTCAGGAAGTAAAACAGTAGAACTCTCAAGATGGTAAGCTTTAGAATACATTACAATGAGGCACATGAAAGACTGTAGGCACGAGACACTTAAATGAATAAATGAAATGATTGGGTGAGGTGTTCTTTAGAACTGCCTCACCCAATTTTTATGACAAAAAAAGCTATGGATATGTGAAGAGATTGGTTATAGATTTTTCTTTGTAATCACTATATCAAACTGATATGATGAAGAAGCAATAAAAATAGATGATAATGCATATCAAAAGGATTGAAATAAAATGAAAAAATTAGTTGTTGGCATTCTTGCGCATGTGGATGCAGGGAAGACCACCTTGTCTGAAAGCATGCTTTTTTATAGTGGAAAAATACGACGCATGGGACGTGTAGACAATAAGGACGCCTATTTAGACACCAATGAACTAGAACGGATGAGAGGCATTACCATCTTTTCAAAACAGGCGGTTTTCCAAGCGGGAGACACAGAAATTACCTTAATGGACACTCCGGGTCACGTAGACTTTTCAGCAGAAATGGAAAGAACCTTACAGATTCTCGACTACGCCATTTTGGTCATTAGCGGTGCCGACGGCGTTCAGGGGCATACGAAGACCTTGTGGCAGTTGCTCACGCTATACAATATACCAACGTTCCTATTTGTTAACAAAATGGATCAGGCTGGTACGGACCAAGAGAAAATTTTAAAACAGTTAAGACAAGCGTTAAGCGATGGCTGCATCCCTTTTAATGAAAGCAACTCAGTGAACTTCTATGAGCAGCTGGCAATGTCTGACGAACTAACGATGGATGCCTATTTAGAAAGCGGAGTCATTGCTCATGAACGTATTCAAAAGTTAATCCAGAAGCGAAAAGTCTTCCCAGTCTATTTTGGCTCAGCACTCAAACAAGTTGGCATTGAGGCGTTTATGAAGGGCGTAGAAGATTATACCCTCACAGCAAATTACCCAGAACAATTTGGGGCCAAAGTGTTTAAAATTACAAGGGATACTCAGGGCAATAGATTAACCCATATGAAGGTTACCGGCGGTGTGCTCAAAGTTAGAGACATGATTAAAACGGACAGCTGGGAAGAAAAAGTGAATCAGATTCGTATTTACTCAGGTGAAAAATTTGAAGCAGTGAGCAACCTAGAAGCCGGAGCAGTCTGTGCAGTTACAGGACTGACGCTTACGAAGCCGGGAGAAGGTCTTGGCATAGAAACAGCCTCCAGTGCGCCACAGCTTGAGCCGGTTTTATCTTATAAACTCATATTACCTGAGGGTGTCGACGCACGTATAATAATGCCAAAGCTCAGACAACTTGAAGAAGAAGAACCGGAGTTGCGCTTGGTTTGGCATGAGGTTCTCAAGGAAATTAACGTACAGATTATGGGTGAAGTCCAAATTGAGATTCTTCAAGCCATCATTCAGGAACGTTTTGAGGTGGCTGTTGCCTTTGGCGAAGGCCGAATTGTGTATAAAGAAACCATACAAAATACCTGTGAGGGCGTAGGCCACTTTGAGCCACTCAGGCACTATGCAGAGGTTCACTTATTGCTTGAACCGGGTAAGCGGGGCAGTGGCCTTCAATATGCCCTAAACTGCAGTGAAGAAGTGTTAGAACGCAACTGGCAGCGTCTGGTACTGAGCCACCTTAAGGAGAAAAATCCCCTAGGCGTACTGACGGGTTCTCACATTACAGACATGAAAATTACCTTAGTTACGGGGCGGGCGCATAATAGACACACAGAAGGCGGCGACTTTAGAGAAGCGACGTTTAGAGCGCTCAGACAGGGTCTTAAACAAGCGGAGTCGATTCTGTTAGAGCCATACTATGGCTTTAGGCTAGAACTGCCAAGTACGCTAGTTGGTAGGGCCATGGCAGACGTAGACCAAATGCACGGCAGCTGTGAAATTGCTCAAACCGATGGTGAAATGACCACGTTAACTGGCACTGCACCTGTAGCGACTATGAGAAATTATCACATGGAAGTCATTGCGTATTCTAAAGGCTATGGACGCCTTTTCACAAGCCTAAACGGATACGATGTTTGCCATAATCAAGACGAAGTAATAACTGAAATCGGCTATGATTCTGAGAGGGACATTGATAACCCGACTGGGTCAATTTTTTGCGCCCATGGTTCTGGGTTTTTAGTACCTTGGGATCAGGTGAAAGATCATATGCATGTAGAAAGTTACTTAAAACCTGTCAAATCTGAAACGTCAGCCAGCTCAGTAAATGAGAAAATGAGCACGGATGCAGAGCATATCAGTCTTGAAGAAATTGACCAGATTATGAACAGCACGTATTACGCCAATCAGGGCAAAAAAACAGTATGGAAAAAGAAAAAGTCCGCCGCGGCGCATTACTACGAATCACTTAGCAGTGCGGCCCCAGTCAGACCAAGACCTACAGGCGATGAGTACCTCCTCGTGGACGGCTACAATATCATTTTTGCTTGGGATGAGCTAAAGACGCTGGCTCAAACCGATTTTGAAGCCGCTCGCATAAAACTGCTCGATTTGCTGTGCAACTATCAAGGTATTCAAAAAACTAAAATCATAGTGGTCTTTGACGCCTATCAAGTTGCCGGAGGCAGAGAAAAGATTGAGGACTATCATAATATCCACGTCGTCTTTACCGGAGAAGCGCAGACGGCAGACCAGTACATTGAAAAATTTGCCCATAAAAATCAGCAAAAATACCAGATTACCGTCGCAACTTCCGATGGTCTCCAACAGGTCATCATAAGAGGTGCTGGTTGCAGCCTTATTTCAGCACGAGAGTTTCAGGCGGAAGTGAAGCGTTCGCTGGAACAGATGAAACAGGAGCATTTAGAGCCGCTGAACGATCAGCGCTCAAAGCTAGAAGACTCCCTTTCAGAAGAAACGAAAGAAAAATTGAAGCGAACATTGTTGTAGTTAGAATACTTTTTTATTATTGACAATTTAAAATTAAGACTGTAAACTAACAATAACTTTCAAGACTGGCGGAAAAAATGGGTTTACCATGAGGGATTGAAAGCTTATATATGTCGACCGCCTGGGCAAAAACTATTATTTTTTGTCCAGGTTTTTTTATTTTTTGAAAATGAATAAACCTGGCAGATAGGAGGAATTCACATGACGACAAACAAGGCATGGCAGGACTTCACCACTGACGGGTGGCAAGGCTTTGCCACTGGCGGGTGGCAAACCCTAATCGAGGTAAGGGATTTTCTGCAAACGAACTCTGAACCCTCTGAAGGGGACGAGGCGTGCTTAGCTGCCCCAACCGAAAGAACTAAGCTAGTCCTGAGTAAACTTCATGAACTTTTAGACGCGGAAAAACAAGCTGGTGGCGTGCTAGACATAGATACGTCAACTGTTTCATCGCTTTTAAACTATGCACCGGGTTACTTGGATAAAGCAAGAGAACTGATTGTAGGCGTCCAGACTGACCAGCCGTTAAAGCGAGGCGTAAACCCCTTTGGTGGTATTAAAATGGCAAGGCAGGCCTGCGAGGCTTATGGTTATGCTTTGGGTGAGAAAATTGAACAGGAGTTTTTATACAAAACAACGCATAATGATGGCGTTTTCAGAGTTTATAACGATGAGATGAAAGCAGCACGTAGCTGTGGTATTATTACAGGTTTACCAGACGCTTATGGCAGAGGGCGTATTATTGGCGATTACAGACGTGTAGCACTTTATGGTGTTGACGGGCTGATTTTAGAAAAGAAAAAGGACAAGAAAAACCTAGGTCAAAAGCTGATGGATGCTGGCACGATTAAGCAGTCCGAAGAACTGTTCAAGCAAATTGATTTTTTAGAAAAATTGAAAGAGATGGCTAATCTCTATGGCATAGATATTTCAATGCCGGCGACTAACTTTAAGGAAGCGGTTCAGTGGCTTTACTTTGCTTATTTAGGCGCTATTAAAGAGCAAAATGGCGCAGCTATGTCACTGGGCAGGCTAAGTACTTTCTTAGATATTTATGCAAAAAGAGACCTTCAAAATAAGGTGTTCACCGAGTCTGAAATTCAAGAAATTCTAGACGACTTTGTAATCAAGCTCAGGTGCGCTAGACATTTGAGAACACCTGAGTACAATGAACTATTTGCTGGGGACCCTATGTGGATTACAGAAGCGATTGGCGGCACGGGTGAAGATGGTAGGACTTTAGTGACTAAGACGTCCTATCGTATGCTCCATACACTCTACAATTTAGGGTCAGCACCAGAGCCTAACCTAACTGTACTCTGGTCTTCGGCACTACCAGAACCTTTTAAACGATACTGCGCTAAAGTGTCTATAGAAACGAACGCCATTCAGTATGAAAATGATGATCTTATGCGACCAGATTATGGTGATGACTACGGTATTGCCTGCTATGAAAATTGGCAAACAAATGCAGTTCTTTGGCGCAAGGTGCAATTTGCCTAAAATACTGCTTATGGCACTCAATGGTGGACGAGATGAAATTTCAGGTAAACAAATTGGCCCAAGAACAGAAGCTGTGAGCGGTGAATACTTAAATTATGAGGATGTATTAGAGCGTTTTAATATTTACCGAGCATGGCTGTGCCAGCTTTATGTAAACACCATGAACGTTATTCACTATATGCATGACCAGTATGCCTATGAGAAGCTTCAAATGGCGCTGCATGACACAGAAGTTGAGCGTATGATGGCATTTGGCATAGCAGGACTTTCGGTGGCTGCGGACTCTCTGAGTGCAATCAAGTATGCTAAAGTTCGGGTTATAAGAGATGAAAACAGCCTGATTCATGATTTTCAAATAGAAGGCGACTACCCCTGCTACGGCAATGACGATGACCGAGTAGATGCTATCGCTACAAACCTGACGACAGACTTTATAAAGGAACTTCGGAAGACGCCTGCTTATAGAAATGCTGAACACACACTTTCCATTCTGACCATTACTTCCAATGTAGTCTATGGGAAAAAGACAGGTGCAACGCCAGATGGACGAAAAAGAGGGGAAGCCTTCGCACCGGGGGCAAACCCAATGCATAATCGGGACTTAAATGGGGCACTGGCTTCCTTGAATTCAGTGTCAAAAATACCATTTGAAGCCTGCAAAGATGGCGTTTCCTGCACTTTTTCCATAACACCAAGTACGATTGGGCGAGAAATAGAAACACAACGGGGTAACTTGGTTTCAATATTAGAGGGGTACTTTGGTCAACATGCCCACCATATCAATGTTAACGTGCTGAATAGAGAACAGTTGACAGAGGCCATGGCTCACCCAGAAAAGTATCCGAATTTGACCATCAGAGTCTCAGGATATGCGGTTAATTTCAATAAGTTGAGTCCTCAGCAGCAAAAAGAGGTAATCAGCAGAACCTTCCACGAAAGGCTGTGATGGTTGTGAGGGGCAGAATTCACGCTATTGAGACCTTAGGAGGTGTAGACGGCCCAGGCATTCGGGCCGTCGTTTTTATGCAGGGCTGCTTACTGCGCTGTATTTATTGTCATAACCCTGAGACATGGGAATTGACAGGCGGAGAAGAAATTCACATTGACGACTTGTTCCATAAACTTGTGCGTTTCAAACCTTATTTTGGTCATGAAGGCGGTGTGACGCTTTCTGGAGGTGAGCCACTGCTCCAGCCTTTGTTTGCCTTGGAACTTTTTAAACGGCTAAAACAGGCTGGTATTAGCACTACGCTTGACACTGCTGGGGTTCAGGTAACTGAATCTATTAAGGTTGTACTAAAATATACCGACATCGTTTTACTGGACCTTAAAATGACTGACGAAAGTCGTTACAAAGCACTAACTGGTGGGTCGCTTGAAACAGCCCTTAGCTTTTTAAAAACTGCATCTGAAATAGGCTGTCGCATTTGGATTCGCCATGTCGTGGTGCCGGGCATTAATGATACTGTAGCCGATATGGAAAGTTTATATAAACTTATTCAAGAAACGGGGATAAAAATTGAAAAACTAGAGCTGTTGGGTTATCATAATTTAGGGATTGAAAAGTATCAAAAATTGAATTTGGTTTATAAGTTGAGAAATACGCCAAGCCTTGCACCTGAAAGACTGGTAATACTTCAAAAAATTGTTGGAAGATAGGTCAAACAAAGGTATACTCTATATTAGACAGCAATAATATTGCGAATTTGATTGTGAGGCTAATAAATGAATAAAAAACTTATGGTAATGCTTATGGGTGCAGTTTTAATGACTGGCTGTGCGAATGCCACCAAAACGACAGACAAACCCTCAGAGAATGCCTTAGAAACAGCGCAAACAACACAAGAAAGTGGTACTGCCTCAGAAAGTTCAAGTGAGAATACTGCGGCAGTAGACCCTAAATCAACTATAGATTTGAGTTTAAAACCGAATGAAGCTGGAAAAATTATGGTATTGATGTATCATAATATTGGCAGTGAGGAAAAAGAGTGGGTCAGAACACCGGCTAATTTTCTTAAAGACATGAATACACTATATGAAAAAGGTTATAGACCAATTAGTTTAAAAGATTATGTAACGGGTAATATAACGACAGAAC
>JBGSUZ010000456.1:0-12380 GCA_041753235.1 Acidaminobacteraceae bacterium | reverse complement strand
CTCCTTTTTATAAATAAAAACTGACCGCTAGTCATACATAGTTGATTAAATTATATAAACTAGTTTTCAATACTATATCAATTTGGTATACTGATGTCAAGAGACTAAAAACATCCCCGTTTTAATGATGTCCAATAAAGGAGGTTCTTCATGACCGCTCATCACTTAGACCAAATCAAAGGCGTACCTAGCGTTGAAATTCCCAAAATACCACTCTATATGGACCAAGTCACCAACTGGTTTGACGTGGTTCTAGCGGAATGGGCTATTTCCGAAGAAGATAAGACCCTGACCAAGACGATGATTAACAACTATGTCAAATCCAAATTGGTCAGTGCACCTGAGAAGAAAAAATACAACCCTGAACAGCTCATGCAACTGCTCATGATTTTTCACCTTAAGAACATCCTTAGTATGGACGACCTGAAAAAACTCTTTCAAGTTCAGCCAAACGGCAAAACAATTGTTGACTTAAAACACTATTATGAACAATTTTATGAATTGGAGCAGTTTTTATTGTCGGAGCTTAAAACTGATGGGGTTTTTGACAGACTAGAAACCGCTACCCCTGACGATAAGCGTCTCTATGCACTGCAACTGTCACTTGAAGCCAACATTAAGAAAAAATTAGCTGAGATGTTGTTGCGAAGTTTATAGACAGCACCATTGACACCAAGATGCTATGTGTCAAAAACGGCAAAAATCCACCTTTGCAAGCTCGTGTGCGTGACGCACGAACAGCTGGTGGGTTTTCTTTTCTGTTGCTTAGCAGAAAACAAGCCTATTTTTTTGGGGACGATGCGTTGCTTTTTCAAGTACACTTCGCCTTATGAAAATCTGAAAGCATAATAGGGGTTACGCTTCAGCTTTTGACAAATGTTTGATACCTCTTTGAATCAGTTGACCATAATGGATTGGGAGTTCACTGATCAAAGTACCTGAAAGGATTAAAACAGCACCACTAATCGCAAATACACCCAGCACTTCTCCTAAAATTAAAACACCGCATATACCGGCAAAAATGGGTTCCATCGCATAAATTAATGCCGTTCGTGTTGACGTGGTGTACTGCTGAGCCACGTTTTGAACAATATACGCCCCTGCGGTGCATACCAGCGCCAGTACCAATACATTAAGCCAAGTGTCCAATGTCACCGGCAGTTTTGGCGCTTCTGTTGCCAATGAAAAGCCTAAGCTGAGCATGCCCACTGTTCCTATTTGCAAAATGCCCATTTGAACCGCCTGAACGTCTTTAACGCGCTCGGAAACCAAGCCCACACCGACTATATGAAGTGCAAAGAACACCGCACTTGCAAGCGTTAACCAATCACCTACATTGACACTAAAACTGCCACCTGTAATGGTTAATAACCCGAGACCTACCACCGCCGTTAACGTGCCCAAAACAACCCGTATTTCAGGCGATTTTCGGAAAATTAGCGCCAGTATTAAGGGAACCATTACCACATTAAGGCCTGTAATAAATGCTGACTTTGACACAGTTGTATAAGCCAGTCCAAAGGTCTGAATTGAAAAAGCTAAAAATAAAACAACACCTAATCCTACGCCGTATATGAGAGTATTTTTAGTCATCTTGAGCAAAGGCTTTATAAAAATTACTAAAGCGATGGCAAAGGCTAACAAAAATCTCAGCGACAGAAAATTGAAGACTGACAACTCGCCGAGAACAGATTTCGATAATATAAAAGATGCCCCCCAGCCTATTGTTACCAAGACTAGAGACATATCTGCCTTATTTGTTTTGCTCATAAAAAAACCCTCCTTTTCTGATAATCTACAGCTATCCTATCAGTTTAGAAGGGTTATTTCATTAGCCGGGCATACAAAAATACGCCCTCTCGTTTGTAATTTTTACAAAGACCTAGTATAAATCAGGTGGAGACGCACCGCAACCGCTAACATTTCATAAAAAGCAAATTCGGTGGGCTCAGAATCTGTCTTGCCCTCGCTAATCAGCTGGCGAATACGCTCCATTCGATAGCGTACCGTATTGCCATGTTGAAACAAGCGCTCGGCAGACCTTTTAATGTCACCGCCTGAAAGAACAAAGACGACTGCTGTCCGGAGTAAATCTGTACCATTTTTCTGGTCATAACTCATCAGCGGGTCCATAATAGACTCGTAATAAGCCATAGTCCATGGATTGTCTTTAATGGGCAACAACAACCGCTCTAGTCCCATCTCAGGAAAGGCCAACTGACATAGCTTATAAAGTTTAGCCGTTTCATAAGCATACAAGGCCTCCTGTATGCCGTTGTCCAGTCTATCTATACGCAGTCCAAAACTGCTGTAACCCTGAATCCCTTCACTGCTCATACCGAGTTGACTTAGAGCATGTCGCATCAAGGGTTCAATCGAACTGCGCTCCCGGTCATTCGAACTCACAATCAACAGATACCCCCCTTTATAAGCGAGGCATTTGTGCGGTCTGTCTATTAAGTTTCCAAAATTCAAAGTCACGAAGGGCTTTGGCAGTAATACTTCCGATGCTTCCCATTTGATAAAAACGACTTGTACATATTCTAAAAAACTACGGTGCAGTATTTGTGCCGCCCGTCGTATGCCATATTTGTTCATGTCACCAGAAAGCATTCGGTCAATCTGAATCTCCAAATCTTCCATCTCTGATTGCGCCTTTAAAACGTCATTGACAGAGGTAACAATCACTTCAAAAAATGTTTCCTCAAATAAAAATAAGGGATAATCCTCACGTTCACAAAGGTCTAGCACACTTTGCGGCACCTCATTCATATAGATTGTCTTAATGGCAAAACCTGTTGACTTAACTTTGATTAGCCGCGCCACCATTTCTTCGAGTTGAGATAAATCTTCTTTAATGGCGACAAGCGTCGTTATAACGAACTCACCCGCTTTAAAATTTTGTTCAATCATTTCATTGACTTCATAGTCCAGCATGCCCACCGACAAAATCTCTCGGTTAAGTCCTTTTGCTCCGGCAATCAGTCGAAAGTGCTTGAAGGCCTCTAATGGCAGTACCTCCGATAGGGTAAGACTCATTGCCCAACCTCAGCTCCTATAAGAACCTCTCTTTTATCCAAATGACAGGCGGTTCCACCCACAAGAATATTTCCCGCCGCGTCAACTTGGGTCTCAATTTGGGAAGGCTGTCCCATCTCAACGCCTTGTGTAAACACATATGCCTTTGCCTCAGGCGACCAGTGCTGCTTCAAGTAAGCGGTTAGTGCCCCGCTGGAAGTGCCTGTTGCCGCCTCTTCTGGAATCTCGTAGATAGGTGCAAAATTTCGGCAACGTGCCGTTAAAGGAAGCCCTTTAGTAAGATTTTCTCCCGCTTCTTGCTCATTTTCAGTAAGGGCAAACACGTGGTATCCGCCTACGTTAAGGTCACGGCTGATTTTAGTGATTGCTTCATCATCGGCTTTGATGCGTTCAAGTACTTCAACGCTTTTAACAGGAATAAGAATGTCCAGAAGTCCAGTAGAAACCGCCTGACAGGATAAGTACGTGCGTATATCGTCTGGTGACAAACCAAGGGAAGTCGCTAACTGCTGAGCGGTGTAAACGTCCCCCATAACCGGACTCGCCTGTGCCATAAGTACCTTGCCGTCCTCATGAATCTGAACCGTCAATACCCCGGCTTTGGTTTCCTGCGTATAGGTACCCGGACCAACAAGTCCTAATTGGAAAAGTCCCGAAAAAGTGCCTATGGTCGCGTGTCCACAGAGGTCTACTTCATCGTTTGGAGTAAAGAACCTCACTTTAAAATCTGCTTTATCTGAACGGTCTAAAAAGGCTGTTTCTGAAAAACCGACTGCCGCCGCAACACTACGCATGTCTTCTTCCGTCAGCTCGGGTCTGTCACTCGTTTCTAAATTTTCCAACTTTACTTTGGAAATACTACTGAAGTCTTTAAGTAAGACAAATCCCGCTGGATTGCCGGTGCTAGCTTCTCCTGTTTTTGCGAAAGCGTCAATTGTATATACTGTCACTTTTCTTTGCATCGTACTTACCTCCTGTTGCCCCAGAGGGCGAATATGCTTCTAGCCTTATCTTACATTAAATCTTTTGTTGATTTCAATTGCATTTCACATATAATGAAATAGGAAACTTTTTAGTAGAAAGGATAATATAAAAATGAGTATTTTAACCGTTACGAACCTAAGCCACGGCTTTGGCGACCGAGCGATCTTCAATAACGTGTCCTTCAGACTGTTGAAGGGCGAGCACATTGGCTTGATTGGCGCCAACGGCGAAGGCAAGTCGACCTTTATGAACATTATCACGAGCAAACTCATGCCAGACGAAGGCGACGTTGAGTGGTCTAAGAACGTCCGTGTCGGCTACCTCGACCAGCATACTGTACTAAACCCGGGCATGACTGTCCGCGATGTGCTCAAGGAAGCTTTCAACTACCTGTTTGATATGGAGACGAGAATCAACGACCTCTACATGCAAATGGGTGATGTGACACCTGATGAAATGGAAAATATGCTGTCGGAAGTGGGGACACTTCAGGACCTACTCACGCATAATGACTTTTACATTATCGACTCAAAAGTCGAAGAAATTGCTAGAGGCCTTGGTTTAATAGACGTAGGTTTAGACAAAGACGTCAATGAACTTTCCGGTGGTCAGCGTACAAAAGTATTGCTTGCTAAGCTTCTTTTAGAAAAACCTGACATTCTGTTGCTGGATGAGCCAACAAACTACTTGGACGAAGTCCACATTGAATGGCTCAAGCGCTACCTTCAAGACTACGAGAATGCGTTTATTCTAATTTCCCATGACATTCCATTCCTCAACAGCGTTATCAACTTGATTTACCACATGGAAAATCAGGAGCTTAATCGTTTCGTTGGCGACTATGACAATTTCATGAGCATTTACGAAATGAGAAAATCTCAACTCGAATCGGCGTTTAAGCGTCAACAACAGGAAATTGAAGACCTCAAAGACTTCGTACAGCGTAACAAAGCGAGAGTTGCCACTAGAAATATGGCTATGTCTCGTCAAAAGAAACTCGACAAAATGGACGTAATCGAACTCGCTGCTGAGCGCCCAAAACCTGAGTTCAACTTCAAAGAAGCAAGAACTTCTGGTAAACTCATATTCAAAACAAAAGACTTTGTTATTGGCTACGAAGAGCCGCTTTCAAGACCTTTGGAACTCCGTATGGACAGAGGTCAAAAAATTGCCCTTACAGGTGCAAATGGTATTGGTAAAACGACTTTAATTAAGAGTATTATGGGTCTGATTAAGCCAATTTCCGGTACAGTTGAACACGGTGAGCAAATTTTCCAAGGTTACTTTGAACAAGAAATCAAGGAAGCCAACTACAACACTTGTATCGAAGAGGTTTGGGAAACTTTCCCCGGCTATACCCAGTACGAAATTCGTGCAGCGCTTGCTAAATGTGGTCTTACCAATAAACATATTGAATCAAAGATACTGGTTCTCTCAGGTGGCGAGCAGGCAAAGGTACGTCTTTGCAAACTCATCAATCAAGAAACTAACCTCTTGATTCTGGATGAGCCTACCAACCACTTAGACGTGGATGCAAAAGCTGAGCTTAAACGTGCTTTGAAAGCTTATAAAGGCAGCATGCTTTTAATCTGCCACGAACCAGAATTCTATCAAGATGTGGTCACTGATGTTTGGAACTGTGAAAACTGGACAACTAAGACCGTCTAGCATTTAATTTTTCACATTATAGACAACCAAAAAATAATAAAGGTGAGTCAACTCTCCGCTTTAAGCGGTAGGTCAGACTCACCTTTTTCTTTGGATTTATTATTTACTTCTAAATAAGGCTACATTTTTGATTGGGCTAAAGATTTCAATTCATTGCCCATTCGAACAATGTCGTCCATATAGCCAACAACTTCTTGAGACAAATTGAGTTGAACTTCTGTTTGAGCAGAAACCTGTTCTGAAGTTGCTGCATATTCTTCAATAAACGCCGCAACTTCCGTTATTTCTGCGTCTATAACTTGGAACTGCTTAGACACAGATTGAACCAACTTATATTCCGTCTCAATTTGTTCAAAGACCTCATCAAAACTTTCTTTCATGTTGTCGAATCGGTCGTGGAGTTCACCCATTGTCACATAACCTGAACGCATTGCCACCTGACCATTTTCAGCCTGTTCAATGGCTTTATCTGTAGACCTGCTAAGGGATACGGTAATTTCTCTGATGCCGTTAGCCATTTTGCCACTTTCCTCAGAAAGTTTTCTAATTTCGTCCGCAACAACTGCAAAGCCTCGACCGTGTTCACCCGCTCTTGCCGCTTCTATAGAAGCGTTTAACGCCAGCAAGTTGGTTTGCTCAGCAATATTTGTAATCCCTTCGAGGAAGGCTGTAATTTCCTGCATACGCGTAGAGAGTTCCTGAACTGTGCTGTAACTTGAATCCACTGCTTCTTTAATATGGTCAACTTGAACCTTCATCACGTCTATAGACTCTTCACTCTGATGCACATCTTGAATGACTACTTTGAAACGTTCATCAATAGCCGTCATAATTTCTGCGGTCTGTTTCATTTCACCTCTAGAAATTTGCGCTGCCTTGCTGACGGTTGAAATCTTCTCAGCGGATGATTCAACACTTACAGCAACTTCTCTCATGGATGCGGCAATGCCCTGCGAGCTATCCGCATTAATGACAATACGCTCATTACAGCGGTCTACCTGTGCGCCTAAATGATCTGTGGTCGTATTAACTTTTTCAAAAATAGTGCCCAGATTCTGAAAAGCTTCTGTCGCTCTATTGGTTTCTATTGTCGCTTTGGATAAAATTTCATTGCCCCACTTCGTTAGGAAGACAAGTACTAAGTAGACACTTAAGTAAGCGCCAATTCTAGGAATAAATTCACCAATCGTCGCTAAGTCTGGCCCTAAAAGTGATGCAGGTGATACGATATAAATACCTATAATAAGTGCTGTTTCAATACCGCCAAAAATTAAAATTGCTTTAAAATTAAAGTATAACGCGACCATTGCCAGACCTAAAATGTACACGTTAAACATTCTGTCAACGCCGCCTGCCGCGACTGATAGACCTAATGCACCTAAGGTTGGCACCATCACCATGCAGACACCTTTTATGTAATTGTTTTTGATTGGTAAAAAATAGAGCACACTCGTAACTACACCAGCTACACTTGTCGCAATTAAGGCGCGCTGACCATAAGCAGCGCCGCCATTAATAAATGCTGTGAGCGTAAAAATAACGACAAATAGCCATGTGACAATCAAGTTAAAGCGCAATGCGCGCTTCATGTCGTATTTAAGTTCCAAAGAAACTCCCCCCAGTATATTATCTGCCCGAAGGCTTCAATTTTAAATCATATTGAATTACTTTGACCAATCTGCCATCTGCTTCGGTAAATCCTTCTTCTTTGAGCTTTTCACTTTTTAGCATGTCAATGAAAAGACGCGGTTGAAATACCAGTTGTCCATTTACCTTCAAGAACATCTCTTTATCTCTTTGATAAACCTCTGCTTGTTCTAGCTCCAAATGGAACCGATCGTCTATTGGATACCAAAGAATGTTTTCTTTAGGCACGGGAAATCCATTTTCATATAAGAAGGTCATTTTAAATGGTGCTACCTTCTCAAGCATCATACCCGACTGGAAAAAGAAATAGTTGCCCACGTAGGGGTTAATCAGTCCCTCCACACCTTGGGTACTCATACCATAGTTTTCTCGTAAATAGCGCTCGGCACTTTCATAATACTTAAATTGTTTATACTGGAGCTGTGGTTCTACACTCATGATGTGCCATCCATTATAGATAACTATCCCTCCAGCAGCAATTGCAATCAATACTGGATACTGTAAAAACTTTAAGACACGAAGCCACGCTGGCTGTTTTTTTGTGTTAGGATCCAACCCCTCACCTCCTTGCACCAATGGCTCTTTAAGACCATTTGATTCTTTTTTATTCTCACCTAGCATACCATATTTTTATGCGCTAACCAATACCATAGAAAAGCGACCAGAGCGCTACTGCTCTCTGGTCGCCATTACCTAATATGCTTGGTAAATTTAAGATCTGTAGAACTTCATGAAGGCCGCAGCTGCGGCTTCCTTAGTCACAGGGTCTTTGCCATTTTGACCGGTAGTATTAAGGCCTAGTTCCATGAGCAGTGCCATGTCATCCTCAGCCCATGAAGCTACTTGGGTCGTTTTAAGCTGTGACAAATATTTAGAAGTAACCTTGCCACTCTTTTCTTTGTTGTCAAAACTTACTAATAACTTGCCTAAAGCTGCTGCCATTTCATTCTGCGTTACAGCGGCACTTGGGTCAAAACTCGTCTTGCTCTTGCCGTTTAGGAGGCCCTGCTCATAAACAGCCGCAATAGCCGCATAACTGTCGCTACCTTTTGCGACATCCTTAAATGGCAAGCTCGCACTAGAAACTTTTAGTCCATATGCTTTTGCAATCCACTGGGCAAATTCACCACGCGTGAGAACGCTTTGCGGGCTAAATTTTTCAGTATCCGCTAAAATACCTTTGCTGAGCATTGCATTGATTTCAGCCTTTGCCCAAGATTGATCCGCATCGCTGAAGCTCTTCTTAGACTTGAGTACTGTATATTGGCTTAAGTTATCTCTATTAACGAAAATTTTGCCACCCTCTGGGTCAACAATACCACCGACAGGTTCCCAAGCGCCTGTATCTGGGTTTTTCTTAAAGATTGCCAATTCTTCAGGCGATTCATTGTCTAACTTAAAGGTCACTAAGCTAAAAGCTAGTGTAATTGGTTTGCCGAATTTTTCTTGTCTTGCATTATTGACTAACAGCGCCATGTCATAAACAAGTTCCGGGTCACCTGGTTTTGCCGCCGTGACTGGCTGTGGCATTTTTTCAATGACTAGCTGAACGGCATTAGCAGGCCCTAAGTTAGCAACTGGCATTTTAATTTCAGCATTGACGTTACTGACTGTGAATGCCTCAATTTTTGCGTTTTTCAAAGTACCAATCTGATCGGGTGCTAGCTCGACCTTCAATGCAGCTACACCCTCTGGGGTTTCTGCCACTATTTTTATTTCTCGCTTAATATCCTTAGCAATACCAGTTTCAAAATAAGCTTTTTGCAACTCATTCAGTTTAGTAATCGCTTCCGTTTGTTTGGCAATTGTCGTTGCCAAATTCGCATTGTCCAGTTTGATTGGTGCCGATGTAACTGGAGCTGTAAGTTTAAGTGTACCAAAGTTATTGGCTGTCTTTTGAACCAACTCCTGAACGCTCTTATCAAGGTCTGGCGTAGGTGATGCTACTTGAACTTTGAAGAGTTTAACTTCTAACATGAGCTGGTCTAGCACAATTAACTGTTGGTCTGGACTGGTTATTAAACTAAGTTTTTTCTCAGCACCAGTTGTAATATTGGTTACCATTTGAGTCAATTGTTTGACCTCTGCAGGCTTAGCAGTCATTGCAGTGTTGATTTGTTTCACGACACCGCCCATTTGTGAGAGCGTAGCAATCGCCTGCTTTTCATTAACGACACTATTCATGGTATCTTTAACGAATTTCAAACTATTATTAAAATTAGTTGTATTTGTCATGTCTACTGGCAATTTGTAATTTTCCATTTCTCTGGCTGGGTCTTGATATTTTACGGTATCTGGAGTTGTTGTCGTCCCCCCCGTCGAAGGCGTTGTAGACCCACCAGTATTTGGACTAGTGGTTGACCCACTATCGTTTTTGTCTTTTTTATCCTTATCTGGTGTGTTGCTCGCACCACCAGTAATCGTTACTGTAAAGGTCTTTTCGGTGCCGCTCTTGTTGAGTACGATTGTGTATACATAAGTATTGGCAACACTGGTACTCAGCGCTGAAGTAACCGTCATAGTTGTCGACTCAGAATGAATTACCGTCAACGTAGGCGCTTCAGTAAGAACGTCTGTTAACGTATAGGCATAACTTGTCGCAAATGGATCAAAATCTTTAATTTTTTTGTCGTTTATTGCTAAACCACCTAAAGTCAGTTCATCTGCTACGGCATTTAATATATAAACCGACATAGTTCCATCTGCCGCCATTACTTCTACCATCGCTTTGTTGGTTCCATACGGCATGACATATACACTGCTCTCCATGCTTAATGGTTTCACATGTACGCCACCTGCTATTGTGTTGTTGTAAGAACTCAACATCGCATACGGCAACGACATTGTGTATTCTTTTACGGTAGGGGTAAAATCAGGAACAGATTTACCAAACACGTCCATTTGCTTCAAGGTAGAAACACTTGAGTCTCTAACTGTGAAGATATAAGGAACAAACATGCTAAATCCTGATGGCGGCGTTGATTCATTATAGGAAATCTTAATAAATGAGGTCGGCAGAGTCTCTAATTTGACCGCGCCGTCACTGGTGAAATTGATATAGAAACTTGTATCATCTTTTCCTGCAAGAACAAAATCTGTTTCTGGTATTAAGTTAAAATCCAACTCATTAGGATTCATGCCAACAGCCAAATCAAAATTAACTGCTGAAGGCGATGAGTACATTGGGCTATCTAAAGTAACTATAATGCTATCCCCATCTGGCCCATCGTCTGGTAGCGCTTTATATTCAGCTAAAATCATCATTGGCTGGCTGTTATAACCCATCATCATTTCTTGTGTAATAGAAAAACTAGCTAAATTGCCATTATCGACTATAGCCGGCTGAATACTACTGCCACTCGTCAACAAAGCCACATCCATATGACCATAACTGAAATTAGACGACGTAAGGCTTGTTTCGTATGCCGATGAGCTAATGGCAATTTCTACACGGTTGTCCACTGCACCCACAATGCTGTATTCAGGCGCTTGAGAATCTTTCCCAAGGACACAACCCGGTTTGCCAGTATTGCTATCGTCGACAAAGGCAAAGTTGTAGTCTGTAATCACACCCGCATCTTCAACTGATTCGCTAAAATAAAGATAAATGCGGTCGTCTGACATATTGTAAGCATCTGCTTTCGTATATACGGCATTGACTAATTTATTCCCAATCGTTTTTACATCGTTCAAAACGGTGGTCACATCGCTAAAATTTCCATACATATCTTTTCTTACAAATACGATGTCATAGACTGAATTGCCATGAAGTCCACTAATCCAAGTCGTAGATTGAACGCCGTTTGTAATTGATTGATGGTATGTATACACCTTATTTGGATTCGTCGTATCTGATATGACATCATAAGCTGTAACACCAGTCGCATCTTTATACACACCATAATAAAGTTCTCCAGAAGTATTGAATTTACTCGTTACAGCAAATCCATCAGATTTATATTGGGTTATTTCAGGAGACATTTCAAAGAATAACGTTGTAAACTCCTTTGTTGTAACCGCAGTTAAAACCCCATTTGTTTCTAAAGTGGTGAATAACTTGTACGTGCCACCCCCCATATTTGTAACATTAATAGTGCCCTCCGTTTCGGCGACCACGGGCACACTACCACCATCGAACACGTGGTTCGTTTTAACATCAGCAAGTGCCATCGTTCGCACGTCTGCCGCTGTAGGCTCCACTGCAGCTTCGTCAGTCACCACATAGTAAAGTGTCCCAGAAGTACTCCCATAAAATTTAAAGCTTGCCTCGTGGAGCATGGAGTCATACAGGTACGGATCAGGATACTGCGCAAAGCCATAGGCTGTTGGGAATATCCCTAGATTAAGGATCATGAGGATGGTGAGAATGCGTGCTACCATTTTTTTCATCTTTACCCCTCCTGTTTTTGTGCATTAGCCCTTTAGAGGTCACTGCCACAAAATTTTTGTAACTAATTTATACCCTTTTTTTTATTTTCATTCGGATAAATTAAAAAAAGGGGTATAACTCTTATCAGAGTATAATTTTCAAAATGCGCCAGGAGGCAGCTTATGTCCAATAATCTTTCAACAGAACTGCTCGAAAAATTTAGTGAAATCGGTTTAAAACTCACAGCTGAAAAAGACGTTAACAAGCTGCTGGAACTCATTCTTACTGAGTGTATTAAAATTACAGACAGCGATGCCGGTAGTATTTATATCAAGGAAGAAGACGAAGAAACCTCCCAGTTAATCTTCATGTATACCTTGAACACATCAATGTCTTTTCCTTTTAAATCTTTTAAGCTACCCATTACTATGAACAGCATCGCTGGGGCTTGCGCTATGACTGGTGAAATCTATAATTTTAAGTCTATGGATGATACCTTAGAAGTGCTGGGTTTCCACCATAACCGTTCCTTCGACGAAAGTTATGGTTATGAAACCTGTAACATGTTAGTCATTCCATTGAAAAACTACAACAACGATATGATTGGTGTTCTTCAACTCATCAATAAGAAAAAAGACCCTAAACACAAATTTATCGCCTACTCCAATGACTT
>JBGSUZ010000455.1:0-2872 GCA_041753235.1 Acidaminobacteraceae bacterium | reverse complement strand
TCACACGCATCTTTAGCCTGCGCTTTACTCGCACCAGGGTTCGTTATAACAACAAACCCAACCACATCTTTTTGAACAATAACACCAGCCTGTTTAACACCAAGCATTGCCTGAGTTTCTTTTACTGCTGCATCTATCATCGTTTTCGTAATAGGAGGGAGGTCCTCTAAATTAGTGTCAAATGGACTGCCATCAAGGGCTGGGCCGCGTTTCATTTCCGTCATATCTATCATGATTTCAAATTGAGACTTTGGCTTATTATTAAGCAGGTAAATACCACCACCAATAAATGAGAATAATACCGCTAAAGCAATTACCTCATTCTTAGTTGGTTTTCTAAAGCGTTTATGTTCTGTTTTAAAGCCTTTGATGTAAGCTTTAAGACGAGTGAATCTTTCTTTTTTAGGTACTACAGATTTATTTTCATTATTTTGAGTTTCATTTTCCTCTTTTTCAAACGACTTTTCGTGTAGAATCATCTCTTCTGGTACTATTTCTTCATGTCTCTCAATTTTTTCAGGTGTTTCACGTCTCTTGATTGGTACTTTTTTTTCAACTGGTTCGTCTCTCGTTATTGTTTCAGACACTTTTGATTCTTTATGTGTCACATCTGCTCGGAAATGAGATTGATAAGGGTGTTCTTCCTCAATTTCAGGTTCTGGCGGGATTTCCACCTGTTTTTTACGCCAATTAAATTTAGGCCAATGAATAGGTTCACGTGGTGTTTTAGGTGCCTTTTTATCCCGTTTATGTTTTTCTTTATCTTTTGAGGCCTTGCCTTTTTTAGGTTCATCTTTAGGCCCAGTATAATCTGACCTAGATTTGATACGATAGATGCGCCTCTCAAAATTTTCTTTAATACCTGTAATTTTACCTTCATTAATTAATTTAATCGCTTTTTCACACATTTCAATTGCTTCTTCAAAATGTCGTCTCTTTTCTAGTAAAATAGCAGGGCGCTCGAAAAGGTCAGACGTATTGGGAAAAAAGCGCTCATGAATTTCCAAATAAAGTTTCAGCGCTTCTTCTTCACGTCCAAGTCGTTCATAGGTTTTAGCTTTCTCTATTAATTTATGCATTTCTGCAAAGTATTCATAATTCATAATTATTCTCCTGTCTCTAATGAAGCGTAAGGTATCTATACTTAATTATATAAGGTTATCGGCTAATTAACATTATTTTTTTATTGAGTTTTAAAAGCACTTTGTTTTAATCTTGACAAAAATAGTCGGGTATATTATACTAAACTCGAAATCCAAGTTAAGTACTCGGAATTAGATAAGAGGGAGGGCAACGGATGAAACTCTCTACAAAGGGAAGATACGGCCTGAAAGCGATGTTTGATCTGGCGCTTTTCGGCGGTGAAACTCCGGTCTCTTTGACGGCTATATCTGAACGTCAAAATGTATCGGTCAATTATTTGGAACAACTTATTGCACCACTGAGAAAGGCTGGCCTTGTCAAAAGTGTCAGAGGAGCTCAAGGTGGCTATCTATTGGCAAAGCCTGCGAGTGAAATTACTGTAGCAGATATCCTTTTTACTTTAGAAGGCTCTCTAGCACCCACAGAGTGTGTCAATGACAGTAATGAAGAAAGCTGTTCTAATGCAGATTATTGTGTCACCCGTATGATCTACGAGAAAATGCGGGACAGTATAACCGATGTTGTTAAATCTATAACACTTCAAGATATGATAGACGACCACAATAATCTAAAGTCACAAAACAAGAACGTCAAAGACATGTTCTGCCTATAATCATAAATTTAAAGTGAGGGATTGTTATGTCAAAACGCATTTATTTGGACTATTCTGCAACGACACCAGTAAAGCAAGACGTTGTAAATGCCATGCTGCCTTATTTTACTGAAAACTTCGGTAATGCATCGAGCATTCACTCGTTTGGTAGAGACGCTAAAAATAGCATCAATAAGGTAAGAGAAGTAGTCGCAAGCTTTCTAAACGCTTCAGCCGATGAAATTTACTTTACTGGCGGTGGCAGCGAGTCAGACAACTGGGCTATCAGAGGCGTTGCACAAGCTTACAAAGCAAAGGGTAACCACATTATCACCACAACCATTGAACATCACGCTGTACTCCACACATGCGAGTCACTTGAAAAAGAAGGCTTCGAGGTAACATACTTACCAGTGGATGCAGAAGGTAAAATAGATATGGCTGAGTTAGAAGCAGCTATTAAAGATACAACAACACTCATCACCATCATGGCGGTTAATAACGAAATTGGTACAGTGCTTCCAATCAAAGAAATTGGTGCACTCGCTAAGTCAAAAGGCGTACTCTTCCATACGGATGCAGTACAAGCCCTTGGTAACATCGCATTAGATGTTAAAGATATGAACATCGACCTCATGAGCATGTCTTCTCATAAAATTTACGGTCCTAAAGGCATAGGTGCGCTCTATATTAAAAAAGGCGTTCGCATTAAGAACCTAATTGAAGGCGGCGCTCAAGAGCGTAAGAGAAGAGCAGGTACTGAAAACGTGCCAGGAATCATCGGCTTTGGCAAAGCAGTTGAAATGGCTGCTGAAAACTTCGACAATCACGTCAAACATTTGATTACGCTTAGGGACAGACTCACAAAGGGTATTATGGAGCAAATTCCTTATACAAAGCTCAATGGTCACCCAACTGACCGTCACCCGGGCAACGTCAACGTTTGCTTTGAATTCATTGAAGGAGAGTCACTCCTCCTCAGCTTAGACTTAGTAGGCATTGCCGGTTCAAGCGGTTCAGCTTGTACCTCAGGCTCTTTAGACCCATCCCATGTCCTCATGGCGATAGGCCTGCCACATGAAATTGCCCATGGTTCACTAAGACTTACAATTGGTGACTTCACCACAGAAGAAGATG
>JBGSUZ010000454.1:0-3593 GCA_041753235.1 Acidaminobacteraceae bacterium | reverse complement strand
GACTTAATAAAATACAATTCGGAGGACCATCATGAGTGAAAAAAAGAGACTTATTAGAACTGGGCTTTTCCTGCTCGCCCTGTCTGTAGCCCTGCACGGCCTGCACTATGCTATTTTTAGAGACTTGCACCACATTCTCGTCTATCTGCTAGGTGACATCGCCTTTATTCCTTTAGAGGTATTTTTGGTCACCGTTGTCATTGACCAACTGCTTGAACGCCGCGAAAAAGAAAAACGCATGAAGAAGATGCACATGCTTATAGGCCTTTACTATCAAGAACTAGGCTTTAACTTGCTTAGACTCATGGTCTATGCAGACGAAAACCGTTCTGACTTCCAAGGAACTTGTTGCATCGGCCAAGATTGGAAGGCAAAGGACTTTAAAAACCTTGAAAAATGGCTATCTGAACGTAAGCTAGCAGTCAATCCTGAAAACATAGACTACGACACACTTTATGAGCTACTCCATGCTCAAAAAAATCTGATGGTCAATTTAATTTCAAACCCAACGCTGCTAGAGCATGAAAATTTCAGCGAGCTGCTCATTGCAGTCAATCACCTACAAGACGAAATGGCCTTGTACATGCGCCTCAAAGATGCGCCAAACTATAAACCAGACTACAAGCACTGGAAGACAGACATTGAGCGCGTCTATACCCTGTCTGCCATTCAATGGATTCACTATATTGAGCATTTAAAAGAGGACTACCCTTTCCTATATAATGCCGCAAGACTGACTAATCCCTTTGAGGAAAGCGCACTTTCTGAAATCTACAGTCAGATTAGAGGCTAGCCTGACTAAATACTTCTAAAATGGGTAAAGCTATTAAAAAAAACAGGAGGTGAAATCATGAATGTGAAGCACCCCTCTTCTTTATGGCCTTTACTAATTTTACTGTTTTCCGCAGTGGCGGCACTCATGATTTTCCTCAGTGTTAATATTACTCTGCCCGGAGAACAACTCTCGCTTAATGCAGAAGAAAAGCAGTGGCTCAGAGCTCACCCTAAGGTTTCAATAGGTCTCGACCCTGAATATGCGCCCTTTGAATTTTATGAGGACGGTCTGTATAGCGGCATGTCAATCGATTACTTAAACTGGATTGAAACAAAACTGCCCATCCAATTTGAATACGTCACTTTTGATAACTGGAATCAGGTTTTAGCTGCCGCTTATGCCAAGCAGGTTGATATGACCGGTGCGCTCATTAAAACAGACTCACGGGGTCAATACCTGCTATTTACCGACTCCTTTTACACTAACTTTGACATAATCCTGATTCGAACAGACCAAAAAACGATTAAAGAAAGTGACTTAGTTCACCTTAAAACCGCTGTTATCAAAGACTATGCTGTCGTTAATTTTTTAAAAGACAAATATCCAGGGATTCAGCTGATTGAAGTCAACAATATTACAGAAGGTCTGAAACAACTTTCCTTTGGCGATTTAGACGCTTTCGTAACCGATTTTACACAAGCATCTTTCTACATTCAGAAATACGGCTATCAAAATATCTACGCCATTGAGGACTCTAAAATATCCATAGATGGTGACCTGCGCTTTGGTGTCCGAAAAGACTATGCGCCACTTGTAAGCATTCTTAATAAGGCCCTTAAACATATGCCTACCAGTACAAGTAATGAAATTCATATGAAGTGGACTGGCGTTAAGCTCAGAAGTTTTTTATCCGAAAAATTTCTGATTGCCATCTTGACCATACTAGGGCTTATTACTATTGTAGCGGCTATAGCCCTCGCACTGAACCAACTGCTTAAGCGTGAAATAGCCGCCAAAACGAAAACGATACAAGCCGAACTGGATTATATCACTCAGGTTGAGGCTGAACTACTTTCACTAAATGAGACCCTAGAAGCTAAAGTCCAAGAGCGTACCTTGACACTCGAACAAGCCATCCACGATCTGCACCAAACCCAAGAACAAATGATAGAATCTGAAAAGATGGCTTCCCTTGGTGGATTGGTGGCTGGTGTGGCCCATGAAATCAATACGCCGCTTGGGGTAACCCTGACTTCTGCCTCTTACCTCACACACATTAGCCAAAAATTTTATAATAAATTCCAGAACGACTCCATAAAGAAATCAGAACTAAACAGCTATTTAGAAGCGGTTTTGGACAGTTCAAAACTCATGAATACCAACTTGAATAAAGCAGCTGACCTTGTACGAAGTTTTAAACAGTTAGCGCTTGACCAAAATAGCGACGAGAAAAAATGTTTTTCTTTAAAAGAAAGCTGTGACGTTGTCATTATCAGTCTCTATCACGAATACGAGACAAGGCACATCCAAATCATTAACCAAATTCCCGAAACCCTGTTAATAGAAAGCTACCCCGGGGTATTTTCGCAAATTTTTTCTAATATCCTGATAAATGCGTTGCAACATGCGTTTGATGAAAAATCTGAAGGCGAAGTTATCATCACCTGTACTGAGTCGCCTGACCAGCTCTGTCTGACCCTCTCTGACAACGGTTCAGGCTTAACCGATGAAGCTTCACAGCACATCTTTGAACCATTTTTCACAACGCGCCGCTATAAAGGCAATAGTGGTCTAGGCATGCATGTGGTCTACAACCTAGTCAATCAAAAGTTAAAAGGCAGTATACAGGTCTCATCACATCCTGCTGAGGGGACTGTCATAAAAGTTTGTCTGCCACGAATCGACCTTAACTGCTAATGTAAAAGGCCTGAGCAAAAGTTTTTTCCCTCGCTCAGGCCTTTTTTTTTACCATTTGATTGCTCGTTTTTCTGATAATAGCATACACCTTCCCACCAAGGAAAAGTCAAAGGCTTATTCACTAAGTTCTTCAGCAACAAGTACCTCAACTGGCGCCTCAGCCAGTAGTTTTTTATATTCATTTAAGTCAATGAAACCTTTAATGAATCTATACAATACATAAGTATGAAAAAGCAACGACATATAGTCCTGAACAACGACAAACAAGAGTGCGTCAATGGCATAAAGAATGATTCCGATAAGATAGGTCACACGGTTTAACTTCATAGCACTTTTATAGAAGAAATAATACAGACCCGAAACTGAAAGATTAATAATCAGTCCGATATACATCACATAATTGCCATATGACTCTGCGAAAACACTAGCAATCGCATCGACAACTTGCGTAATGCCGAGTCCAAACAGAAAGAATGTGTTTGTTTTGAATAAAAATAGACCCGTATTGACCACAGATAAAATTGCAATCCATTTGAACCAGTCTATGCCTCTTGCCGCTGACCCTGCACATGCGCTCATTCTCTCGTTATAGTTAGTATTCTCCATAATTAGGCCCCTCCAGATTAGTATTTCAACCGTATATGTTATTTTATACAGTATATTTATAATAGCAAACTATATACTAAATGTAAACAATATACAGCGTGTAATAGACAAAAGAAAAAGCACCTCACATTGTACAAAGGCGCTTTTTCTTTAATTTTTTTTACCCCAAATGTTTTTGAAGGGCTTGCGCCAATAAACATACATTCACTGGTTTTGTCAAATAATCATCCATTCCAGCTTCCACAAACCTGTCCCTATCATCACATAGCGCATAGGCCGTCAACGCGATGATTGG
>JBGSUZ010000453.1:0-5523 GCA_041753235.1 Acidaminobacteraceae bacterium | reverse complement strand
GTGCAGATAATAAATTATTTTCAAAAGCAGGTTATACAGCGTTAGATTTAGTAAATACATCAAACTTAAAGGTTTGTCCATATTGTAACCGAAACTTTATTGATAATACAGTTTTACTTAAATATATTGGAAAAGGTGCTATTAAACGGGTAATAAGGCGAACCGCTCAGCTTGACCATTTTTATAATAAAGATGTACACCCATACTTATCGATGTCATTTTATAATTTAGTACCTTGTTGTGGTAATTGTAACAAGATAAAGCACACCAACGATATTTCATTAAATCCTTATAATATTGTTAACTCAGATGATCATATAACATTTGATATAAGCTTTAAGGGCAGTGTAACAAATTTAAAAATTGAACCTAAGTTTAACAGTTCTGAAATTCAGAAAAATTGGGATGTCTTAGGTTTAGGTGAGTTATATAGAAATCATGATAATTATGCTAAAGACTTAATCACCAAAATATATATGTATAATGAAGCGTATAGTTTAGGTTTATCAAGCTATACGAGTAAAATTGGTTCAAAGGTAGGTGTGCCTGGCTTAACGGTTAATGATATGAATAGAATAATATTTGGCTATCATGAAGAAGCTGATATAGGTAAGCATCCATTATCAAAGTTAACTAAAGATTTAGTATCAAAATACAAGCTATGAATAGGGATAAATTACTTTATAGGGTTTTATGCCTAATACAAGAGGTCACGCAACGCCGAACGCGTGACCTCCTTCCATTTTCAAGTCCCCTTACTTCTTAGCCCCTTCCCATTCCCCAATATACTGCTCCAGAATCTTCCGAGTCACACTGCCAATAATGCTATAAGCCTCATCGTTTAAATTAGCAAGCGAAATACGAATTGACCATTCAGGACCGCTGAAACCGCCGCCACTGAGCAGCACAATAGAAGATTCCTCAGCCAGTCTTAGCAATATGTCCACTGGGTGGTAGGTGCTTTTCAAGTAGTCCGCAAAAGAGTCGTCATAATTGATTCTTGCCCATTGAAGCAAGTCAAATTGCGTGTAGTAGGCGGCATCGTTTGAATCCTCTCTGACTGGGAGGCCAAGACCGTCGTACAATAGCTTTTGTCTACGCTTACAGGTCGCTATGGTTTGCTTCTTATAAATATTGTCCTTGTCTATGAGAGCAAACATGCAGAAAAAAGCCATTTGTACCTGCTGAGGCGTTGAAAGACCTGCGGTATGATTGAGTGCAACTTGTCTGCTGTCCGCCACAATTCTGTCCATAAATGAAATTTCCTCTGGGTGAACCGAAAGGGCAGAGTACCTGCGTTTCGCTCTTTCCTGTTTGTCCTCGTCTAAATCTTTAAGCAGTTTGTCGAACACGTTGTTGTCATGGAGCGCAATCGTACCAAGTCGCCAGCCAGTCACACCAAAGTATTTCGAGAACGAGTAGACCCCAATTGTATTGTATGGGATATCACGCATCAAAGAGTTAAATCCCTCTACAAAAGTGCCGTAAACATCGTCTGAAATAATCATCAAGTCAGGGTTGTAGTCGTCTACAAGGTGCTTGAGGTAATCTGTCTGGAGATGGGTAGTTGTCCCCAATAATGCCGTCTGTCAGTTCGTAAACAAAACTGTCTGGGTCAAAGCCTTTGACGTGAATGCCGTAATTAATCATATCTTTAAGAAATGCAATGCATGGCGCAGTTGGGTTTGCTTCTACGTATTCATAGAAGCGCTCTGCAATGCCAGCTTTTAATGGGACACCGGCTAAATGGCCTTCGTTTCTTGTTCTTCTGGTTTCTTCAACTGCAAAGTGACCGAAGGTGAAAAAGGCATCTCTAGGCGTTGCAGCAGTCCAGTTTGGGTTGCCTCTGCCTGCGTCTAGCAAGGTTCTCGTGCCAATTTCAACACTTTCTTTAGCATAACTGCTCAGTTTGTCTTTGAGTTCGAAAGGACTAATTTTTCCATAGACATTTTCTATTTCCGCTCTCAATATGCTCTTACTGCTCATGTTTACCTCCATCGTTTAAGAAAACAGGATTTAGTTAGTTTTATTATTAATTATTATATTCTGTATTATGTTGAATTTGCATAATTAAATTTATTATTTAACTACGATATATCTTCTTAACCAATGAGTTTAGTGCAAAATACCTATTATAATAAAGCTTGTAATATGAAGGTGGTTTTCGCAAAAAAATTTGACTTAGTAACGCATATATACCACTTTGAGCTGCAATAATTCAGAATATTGGTGATATAATTACTAGGGAATAGTTATATCAGTAAGGAGAACCTATGAAAAACGTTAAAGTTGAAATCTACATACCGGAAGAATTTATCAAGCCAACTGTCAGCGAGCTCACCAAACTTGGTGCTTGCAAAATAGGAAACCAATGTCATACCGCTTTTGGAATTCTAATAAGTTTACGACAAGACAACTAAGGGAGGCTACTTATGATTAGAAATCACACGCTAGCAGACATCGACAGAATCATTGCAATTTACACTCAAGAATACTTGGCTATGCCAGACGAAATTGAAACACTAAAGGAAGCCGAGCAGGTCCTTGTATACG
This sequence comes from Acidaminobacteraceae bacterium, assembly GCA_041753235.1. Lineage (GTDB taxonomy): Bacteria > Bacillota > Clostridia > Peptostreptococcales > Acidaminobacteraceae > JBGSUZ01. Next base: position 2,970 of record JBGSUZ010000453.1, on the reverse strand, counting down.
ATGAAGGCAACATCAAAGGCTTTGCTCATATTCAGGAGAACCTAGGCTGGAAAGTGAAGCATTTACATCGCTTAGAAAAGATAACCGAATTGAGCCTTTCAACTGGTTTGAGGTGGCAACAGAAGCCGAGCGGGAGTCTATCAGAAAAAATACACTGGCGAACAAAGACTACACCCATATTTTCAAGGCAGCAGGTCAAATGGTTGGCGCGTCTATGGTCAAAGATGGAGAGGTGGAGCTTCTGTTTACAGCGGAGGCACATCAAGGCAAGGGCTATGGTCGGCAAATACTTAAGTACAGCGTTAATCGGGGGCTGGAGCAAAGTGGCGGCGTGGTAAACCTCAATGCGCTGGCTCAAAACGATGCAGCCTTGCGGCTCTATTTTAGCAACGGATTTAAAGTGTTACAAAGTCAGGACTGTAGGAAGTTTGTATTTGAATAAGGAGAGGCGTTAAATGAATGACATAAGCATACAAGAAATGATGACCATGCAAATGCAATTATGGGAACAAAACAAGGAAAAATGGTCACCCATGGCGCCAGAGTACGGAAGGAACAGCTTGCTTTGGATGATTGAAGAGATTGGTGAGGTTATTTCTATCATTAAGAAAAAGTCTGAAACTGCAATCATGGAAGACTCAGAAGTGCGCGGGCATTTTGTTGAAGAACTGGCGGATGTGTATATGTATTTGACGGACACGTTACTCAGGTACGGCGTGACTGCGGAAGAAATTGCGAAAGCATACACACAGAAGCATGAAGGCAATATTCAACGCAATTACAGCAAGGAATATGCGGCTTATTTGAAGTAGGAAAGTCTGCAACAAAATAAGTGAATAGGTAATGAACATGCAGTGCAGGCGTAATATGAAAATTAGCAAACATAGGGGGCACAACATGAAAGTTACAGTTGATTTAACAATGGCAGAACAAGTATACGTTTTTTTAGAATCTGGGAAGCATTCTAGTAAGGAACAATGCATGCAACTAATGGATTCATTAGAGGAACTGGACTCTTTTCAAAAAATGATTAAGTTTTATGATGGCATGTTTACGCAGAAACAATATACTGAGATTTTCTATTTAGCACTAAATGACCTGCCTTTTGAGAGTGAGGATTCACTATTAGAACAATTATATGGTAATTTGAAAAGACTTCAGAACATAGAGTTAATTCATAAAAAGCTGACCCTAATTAAAGGGTACAACTTTGATACAATCAAAGAGAAGTTGGAAGACGCCCTGCCGTGTGAAATGGACTTAGAAGTCCACATTTCGTTCGTATTTGACGGCATCAACGGTGGGAGTATTTTAGGAAAAAAAGATATGCTACTCAATGTGATGTTCTGGCCTTCGGAGGTGTCGAATTTATATTTGATAGAAGGCATATTACTTCATGAGTATCATCATATTGGCATAAAAAACTTGCTGAGCAAAGGCTCTTATCTGAAAAACAATCCTCTTAGCGATGGAGAAACTGCTCAATATCTGCTTGCTACGGTTATGAGCGAAGGCGCAGCCACCCATTTATTCAACGATGGTCACGACTTGTACACACTGGTTTGCGAATCTCATGGTCAGGAATATGCAGCTACCTACCAAGAATCTATGCAATGTCGTTCTAGTCATATCTCAGAAGTAATTAAAGAGTTTGAGTCAGATATAATGGGATTGCTATCGAGTGAGGTTATGCCATCTGAGAAAAATGATTTGATAGAAAAGTATTGTTTCAATCATGCAGGCAAAGAACCAAGAGACAAGGCACTCGGCTGTCACATGTGTCAAGTAATTCAGGCGGAATTTGGGAAGCGTCATTTGGTTAGTTGTTTTGATAATCCGTTTAAATTCATTAAATCTTATTCCGAAGCAACACAACCAAACGACGAATTGAAGTTTTCAAGTCAATTGGTAGGCGCGTACAAAGTCTTGTTTAACTAGTTAATACAGCACCCCCAAAATCCTTCTTCCGCCAAAGAGGGATTTTTTACTATCCATCCAAACCTGAATAATCAAACCATGAAAGGGTAGTAATAAACACAAAGCAAAAAAACATACAAAAGCTATAAACACACAGAATCATTACACCTCAGGAGGGATGTCCATTGGATGCTAATGGAAGTAGCAATGATCAATTTATGGAATTATTATTGTCACTAGATCGTGTTAGGGCTATGGAAATGGCAGTTCAAAGTCTTGCCTTCAGTTCCAAACTGTCAACAGTGGAATCCCTTATCATCAACGCGCTTACTAAAATTGGTGAGGATTGGGAAAGTGGAGATGTGGCCCTAGCTCAGGTCTTTATGAGTGGCGTCATTTGCGAAGAAATTTTAGATCAGTTAATTTCAGTTACTAATAGTCCACGAAGAACATCGCCTAAACTGGGGATTGGCGTTTTTTTAGACCACCATACCCTTGGAAAACGAATGGTAACTTCCGTGATTCGATCTGGTGGGTACGAAATAATTGATTTGGGACAAGGACTGACAGTGGACAGCATTGTAGAAAAAGCGATTTCTGAAAATGTAGAGATTTTACTTATTTCAACACTCATGTTCCCTTCCGCTTTAAAAATTAAACTGGTTAAAGAAAAACTGATAGAGCTGGGTAGTCCAATTAAAATTATAGCAGGTGGGGCGCCGTTTCGGATGGATAAAGAACTTTGGAAACGTGTTGGTGCAGATGCAGACGGTAAAAATGCGACAGAAATTCTATCTATTATCGAGAGCGTGGTGAATGCAAATGCCTAAAATGACTTCAATGGAACGCGTATTAACAGCACTCAGCCATAAGGAACCAGATAGAGTTCCCTTAATGCTACTACTCTCTATGTATCCTAGATTCCCGGTTTTTATAACGAGGAATTAGAACTAAAGTGTTGAAAATTCAATTATAACAGCTATTTTTAGTTGACTTTCACCTCGTTACATAATACAATATATGTAACGAGGTGATGTTATGGCAGTTGTCTAT
>JBGSUZ010000452.1:0-3548 GCA_041753235.1 Acidaminobacteraceae bacterium | reverse complement strand
ACTGTTACTTCGTCGCCTGTAACAAGCATTCTTGTCGCATTCTCAGCGCCTACAATAGTAGGTAATTTAAGAGAAAGACCAACGATTGCTGCGTGCGAAGTGTAACCGCCTTCTTCAACAACAAGGCCAGCGGCCTTTTCGATGAATGGCATCATGTCTTTATCTGTTGCATTCGTTACAAGAACGTCGCCAGCTTGGAAGCATTGAGTTGCTTCAGCAGCTGATCTAGCTACGCAAACTTTACCTGTAACGTTCGCACCACCTACGCCAGTTCCTTTAATAAGAACTTCGCCAACGAGGTGTACTTTCATAAGGTTTGTCGCGCCTGCAACGCCAACTGGAACACCTGCAGTAATAACAACAAGGTCACCTTTTTTAATCAAACCAGCTTCAATAGATGCTTGAAGTGCTGAGTCGAAGACTTGGTCTGTTGATTTCGCTTCGTCTACCTTTACAGACTCAACGCCCCAGAAGAGAGAAAGTTTTCTTCTAACTCTTTCAGAAGTTGTCGCTGCAATAACTGGAGACTTAGGCTTAAACTTAGATACTTTTCTAGCTGTGAAACCAGAAGCTGTAGCTGTAATGATTGCACTTGCTTCAAGGTCGTTAGCAGTTGTACAAGTTGCATGAGAAACCGCGTAAGTTACACTGTCATCAATGTCGCTCTTCTTCATGTTCTTGATGAGTGCATCGTAATCAAGCGCTTTTTCAGCTGCTTCTGCGATTACTGCCATCGTCTTAACAGACTCGATTGGGTATTTACCCGCAGCTGTTTCGCCAGAAAGCATGATTGCATCTGTACCATCGAAGATTGCATTTGCTACGTCTGTAGATTCTGCTCTTGTTGGTCTTGGGTTCTTTTGCATAGAGTCTAACATTTGTGTTGCAGTAATAACTGGTTTACCAGCTTTGTTACAAAGCTTAATCATGTGCTTTTGTGCAAGTGGCACTTGCTCAGTAGGAATTTCAACACCGAGGTCACCACGGGCTACCATAAGACCGTCAGAAACTGCAAGAATTTCTTCAAGGTTGTCTAAGCCTTCTTGGTTTTCAATTTTTGAAATGATGTGGATATCGTAACCGTCGTTCTCTTCAAGTACCTTACGGATTTCAAGAACGTCAGAAGCTTTTCTGATGAATGATGCAGCGATAAAGTCGATACCTTGCTCAATACCGAATTTGATATCGTTGATATCTTTTGGTGTAAGTGCTGGTAATTGAATTTTAACGCCTGGTACGTTGACGCCTTTATTGTTTTTAACTGGGCCGCCATTGAGAACTTTACAGATAATCTCAACGCCATCAGTTGAAATAACTTCAAGACCAATCAAGCCGTCATCGATGAGGATTTTGTCGCCTGGAATAACATCTTGTGGTAACTCTTTATATGAAATTTGGCATTTTTCTTCGTTGCCAAGGAAATCTTCTGAAGTCAATATGAATGTTTGGCCTTCAACAAGGTTAACCACTTCTACGCCAAATTTGCCTGTTCTGATTTCTGGACCTTTTGTATCAAGAAGAAGTGCTACTGGAAGGCCAAGCTCTTCACGTACTTCTTTAATAGTCTTAATTCTAGCGCCGTGCTCTTCATAGTCACCGTGAGAGAAGTTAAGTCTAGCGACGTTTAATCCTGCTTTTACTAATTCAGTAAATGTTTCTTTTGTCTCACTTGAAGGGCCGATCGTACATACGATTTTCGTTTTTTTCATGTTTTACACCTCATCCATCAAATATCGGTTGTGAAAGTCTGTTAAAGACCTTCGTTACTGATGTATATCAATTGTTAATTACAAATTTAGATACTAAGCATTTGTGCCAAATCATAGATTGGCTGATTAATACGCTTATCCATATTGAGTGCTTCAATGATGTCATAGTCAACAATTTCATTACCTTGAACACCAATTGCCCTGCCAGCTTTTCCTTCTATGAGAAGTTCAACCGCTTTTGCACCGAAGCGACTTGCAAGGATTCTGTCGAAGGCTGTTGGGCTGCCACCTCTTTGAAGGTGACCCATAATCGTTACACGAACATCCATGCCAGTCTTCTTCGTAATGTCCTCAGCGAGTTCATAGGGTTTGCCTACGCCTTCTGCTAAAAGAATCAGATTATGAAGTTTACCGCGTTTTTTGCCTTGAAGCAGTCTTCTGCACATGTCATCAGAAGAAAACTCAATTTCAGGAATGATGATGCTCTCCGCACCACCAGCAAGACCTGAGTAAAGTGCAATGTCGCCGCAGTGTCTGCCCATAACCTCGATAATGTTAACACGACCGTGGGAAGAAGAAGTATCTCTGATATTGGTAATGGCATTTACAACCGTGTTAAGCGCTGTATCAAAGCCAATTGTGTAATCTGTGTACTGAAGGTCGTTATCGATTGTTCCTGGGATACCCATTGTTGGGAAGCCAAGTTCAGCCAATTTCTTAGCACCGTTAAACGAACCGTCACCGCCGATGACCACAAGTCCATCGATGTTGAACATTTTCAAAATTTCAAGACCGCGCTGTTGACCTTCCAAAGTTCTGAATTCATCGCAACGAGCTGTCAAAAGCTTTGTGCCGCCTCTATGGATAATGTCCCCAACTGAAGAAATGTCCATGTCTTCAATGTCTGCGTCTAATAGACCTTGGTACCCTCTGCGGATGCCTGAAACCTTAAGTCCGTTATAAATAGCTACTCTGACAACTGCGCGAATGGCTGCGTTCATGCCTGGCGCGTCGCCACCGCTTGTCAAAACACCAATTCTCTTCACTTTCAATCACCTCAATTTTTATTTGTAGGAAAAAAAGATGCTATAAAAAATGCAAATTCTTTTCACCGTTCTATAAAATGTCCCTATGGATAGATTATGTCCCGCTTCTGTAAACATACTATTAATTTTAGAATACTTTTCGGATTTTATCAACGTTTTTTATTAAATTTCCTTAAACAAAGCAAAAATTTTCTGTTAAATCTACTGTCAAGGCGCTAAAAGCTTAGACTACCTTGACGGCATCGCCTCCTAATAAAGCTTTCATTTCAGAAAGCAAACCACGTTCTAATGTTACCCAATAGTTAGACTGGGTCTTCATTTTCTTTCTATTATTCTCTAGATAAAGCACGACTTCTGTTTCACCTGGGTACTTGCTTAAGATACGTTTAATCTGATCCCAGAGTTCTTCACTGTAACCCGGCAATTTTAAAAACAGCTTAGACTGTAGTTTCCCCATATAAGCTTCTAAAGAGGTAATTTGGTCTGCTATTTATTTGGGCGGTTCGTCGTCCCTGAGGTTCTAGCGTCCTTCTATGACTAGAAAACCGTCTTCTACTAGCGCGGCTTCGCATTTTTTAAAGACCTTAGGGAAAACCATGACCTCAATCGCATCATATAGGTCCTCAACGGTAAGTATAGACATGCGGCTATTGTTCTTAGTAATTCTGTCGCCACGTTTTGCCAAAAGACCTGCCAGTACAATCCGCTCGCCCTCATTAAACGTACCATTGCCAAGTTCCACGCCTTCAAAGAGCTCATCTAGTCTATAGGTATTGACTTGTTCGACAACCTC
>JBGSUZ010000451.1:0-1577 GCA_041753235.1 Acidaminobacteraceae bacterium | reverse complement strand
CCGACGGGGTCGGTTTCGACTCACTGACTTAAAAAAGTCATTTGTCTTCTTTACGAAGACTTTAAATTGTGATGCATAATGCATCGTATCAATCTAAGCTTTTGGTTATACACTGTTTAGTTTTCAAGGATCGTTTGTGTCACTAACAACTTCAGTAACTTACTTAAGTTTGATGTATCTCTTAGTGACTCATTCATTTTATCATTCTCAGCCATATCTGTCAACACTTTTTTTAAAAAACTTCTTTTTCAAAAGCTGTGTCAACCGGACTGCTTAGTTATAATAGCATGAATAACTTAGGCAAGTCAACTGCTTTTTTAATATTTATTTGAATTTATTGTACCAATGGCTTATAAACATTGGAATTTCAATGAATCTTGCATTCGCATAGAACTTAAAAACTACACAAAAGACTCTATTGCCAAATCAATGAGAGTTTAAATCTTATACATTTATTGAGTGATTATCAATTATTACAGTTCTTAATATTGATTAGGAATGTATTTCTAATGCTTCTTAAAAAAGAATTTTATACTATATCTATTTGAATTGTCGCCAATACATTTTTCAATCTCCATAATTCTCCTTTACTACCGTTCCTATATGCACCATCTCTCTCATGCTTGTAAGTTGAATCATGGTTTAATATACCCAATCGTATTTCTCACTTCTGTATTTCCCGTATCAGCGTCATAAATCGCTTCACATCTCCTTGCTACCATTATGCCTGCCTCTATCTACAAACGAACTAGCGTTAATACTCTTCGGTCACTAATTCGTTCCTGCATCCAGTTCAGCATGTAAACACCTCTATGCCTCTTGTAAAACATCTACATGATAGCGTTTAACATACAAGATGTAGCATATTCTTTGTTGCAATGCACGGTAGACCGATATCGTTTTCTTTGGAGTTATAGACCTTTATCTTGTATTTTAATGGTGTTATTAGCTTTTTAGGCATCCACTCACTCTTACCTCCACTGTGAAATTGCTTGAAGCAGGCCATTATCTTGCTTAGCACCCCGCATTACCGCGACGCATATGCATAAAAAAAAGCAGTACTATTTTTCAAGAAGAAAAACAATACTGCTTTTACTGGTCGGGGCGGCAGGATTTGAACCCGCGGCCCTCTGGTCCCAAACCAGATGCGCTACCAAGCTGCGCTACACCCCGATATCAAAAAAAACAAATGGAGCCGGTGATGGGACTCGAACCCGCGACCTACTGATTACAAGTCAGTTGCTCTACCAATTGAGCTACACCGGCAAAAAAAAATGGCGATCCAGAACGGACTCGAACCGTCGACCTCTAGCGTGACAGGCTAGCGTTCTAACCAACTGAACTACCAGGCCAAAATATGGTGACCCCTAGGGGAATCGAACCCCTGTTACCGCCGTGAAAGGGCGGTGTCTTGACCGCTTGACCAAGGGGCCATCTAAATTGGCTACGACCTACTTTCCCAGGAGGCTGCCCTCCAAGTATCATCAGCGATGTAGGGCTTGACTTCTGTGTTCGGAATGGGAACAGGTATATCTCCTACTCTATTGTAACCATATTTCTAGATGGTTGTACCATCA
>JBGSUZ010000450.1:0-4257 GCA_041753235.1 Acidaminobacteraceae bacterium | reverse complement strand
ATTCAAAGGGGCATGCGTGAAATTGCCTTTATAGGCGGCCCACTTGAAATGAACGTAACTAGAAACCGGTTAGAAGGTTACAAAAGAGCCTTAGACAACTGTGGCATTGAATTCGATGCTAAGTTGATTAAAGAGACGAATTTCTCCGAAGTCAGTGGCTATGAAGCGATGAAAGAAATTCTTACGACGAATAATCCAAGTGCAGTCGTAACAACAGACGACCTAATTGCCTTTGGGGTAAATAAAGCGATTAAAGAGCTAACGGAGGAAACTGTAGCTGTAGTAGGCTTTAACAACACGCCTATGGCAGCCTACCAGACCCCTTCGCTTACTTCAGTGGACATTAACGCAGAAGAACTTGGTTATTTTGCAGCGAAGCTACTGATTAACAAACTTGAAAACAGAAAAGAAAAAATTAAAAGTTATATTGTTGAAACCCGCCTCGTTGAGAGGGATTCCACGAACTTTAACGACTAATTTTAAGTAACAGTCGTGACGACAGCAGCATGGGCGCAGGGTAACCTGCGCCTTTTTTGAGCCCAGAAATGAAACTTTTTATTTTAATGGTTTGATACCAGTCAACTCAGGAGGGAGAACATGCATAGACAACCTTGGAAAAAAATGAAACAGGATTTTTATGAAAAACTAGAGCAAGTAGAATTTGGCGCAATTTACAGCAAAGAAAAAACACGTTTTACCGTCTTTGCCACTGAGGCACAGCGGGTGCGAATTGAACTGTTTGATACCCCAGAAGACGATAACCCGCTCATTATTGACATGCTCGGAGAAGCGCCATTTTATGAGTTAGAGATAACAGGAAACCTAGACGGTAAATATTATCAATACAGAGTGCGCAGGGACAATCAGTGGCACTTAGCACAGGACCCGTGGGCAAGAAGTATGACAGCCAACAGCGCCCTTGCAATGGTTGTTAACTATGACAGTACACACCCAGAAGGGTGGCTTAAACATAAACAACCAATGCCTTTAAAGCGCACAGAGGCTATTCTCTACGAGACGCATATAAAAGACAGTACAGTTTCTAAGGCCAGTAACCATAAGGGCCCAGGAACGTATCTTGGGTTGGTGGAACAGGGAACGAAAACGGCAGAGGGTCTCAGCACAGGCCTTGATCATTTAGTTGAGCTGGGCATTACCCATGTACACCTATTACCACTTCATGACATGGGCAGTGTTGACGAAATTAAAGGCGGCTACAACTGGGGATATGACCCCATGTATTTCATGACTCCAGAAGGGGTTTATGCTACAGATGCAAAAGATGGTCATGTCAGGGTCAGAGAATTTAAACAAATGGTACAGGGCTTCCATGAAGCTGGTCTTAGAGTCGTTTTAGACGTTGTTTATAACCATACCTACGTGCATGAGACACATCCCTTTGAAATTTTAGCACCGGGCTGGTATTTTAGAAAAAATGAAGACGGTAGTTTCGGCGACGGTTCGGGTTGTGGTAATGAGACAGATTCTGAAAGTCCATTATTCCAAAAGTATATGTTAGATTCATTGAAACTCTATTTAGAGCAGTACCAAGTAGACGGTTTCCGTTTTGACCTGATGGCCTTACATGATACGTGCTTTATTCAGCGCATGGAGGCAGTAGTTAAAGCGATAAACCCAAATGCCCTCATATATGGTGAGCCGTGGACAGGCGGAAAATCATTGCTACCAAAGCGCAAACAATTCCGTCAGGGCAAGCAACAAGGCATGGCAACAGCGCTTTTTAACGACCATATCAGAAACGCCATAAAAGGCGATAATGATGGCGATAAAAAGGGTTTCGTGTCTGGTGCTCAGCGCCATGAAAAGGAAGTTGCAAAAGGCATTACAGGTGCAATAGATTTCACAGAAGGTATGAAAGACTATGCAAAAGAGCCGGGAGAGGTTATCAATTATGTCAGCTGTCATGACAATCTTTGTCTTTATGACAAACTAAAACGCGTGCACCCTGAAGAAACAGACGGGGAAATAGCAGAGCGCAGTTTAATGGCCCTCAGCATTCCCTTGCTTGCTTTTGGAACGCCCTTTATGCAAGGGGGAACTGAAATTATGCGAACTAAATACGGTGACCACAACAGCTTTATTTCAGGCGACAAAATCAATGCCATTCAGTGGGAACGTAAGGCTGAATTTTTAGGGCATTTTGAAGCACTTAAGGCGTTAATTGCATTAAGAAAGCGATTCAAATGCTTTGCAATTGATGACGCAGAGTGGATAAGAAATCACCTCAAATTTACCCAGCTTAAGCAAGGTGTTATTGCCTATGAGATAGGTCTAGACGCGCCAGTAGCGTTGACTGACGATAACTATGGCACGAATAGTATTGGACGCCTTATAATCGTCCACAACGCCTCTAGTCATCATTGGGCGTTAAAAACTGCTGGAGATGGACTTGGTAAGATTTTATATAGCAGTGAGTCCTATTTAAAAGTCAGTAAGGCTCATGGAGAAACCTTAAACCTTTCAGACAGCAAAATAAGCCCTAAGACAACGATGGTCATAGGGCTGTAATAGGCAAATAAACTAGAATATATGTTGTATACAATAGCCCTGCGCAAGCATGGCTTTTTGTATTTGCTGAACATGGGCATGCCCGTTGGTTTCACAGGTCACCTCAAGGACGGCGTTCATGAGTCGGTCATAGGACTTAAACTGGTTATGGTCAAGTTTTATAACATTGGCGGAATTATCGGCTAGAATTTGAGAAATTAAAGCCAATTGACCGGGCTTATCTGGCAGTTCTACAGTAAAGCAGAAGAGTCTGCCACGACTGACTAGACCGCGATTGATCATACTAGAAATAGTGACAAGGTCAATGTTACCGCCGCTGATGAGACAAACGACTTTTTTACCTTCAAGGTTCAGGTGTTTCAGGGCTGCCAAAGATAAGACGCCAGAAGCTTCACCAATAAGTTTATGTTTCTCCAACAGCAGGCAGAAGGCCTCCATAATTTCTTGGTCAGGAACGGCAACGAGTTGGTCTATAAATTTTTGATTAGCTTCAAAGGTCAGTTCACCAGCCCGTTTTACGGCGACCCCATCCGCTATAGTACGTACCTGTGGCAGGTCTACTACTCGGTTTTCAGACACAGCGCTGTGCATGGTCATAGCGCCTTCAGGTTCGACACCAATGACTTTGATGTTGGGGTTTAGTGCTTTTAATACGGCGGCAGTCCCACCTGCTAAACCACCGCCACCTACAGGGAGTATTACCACGTCAGCGTCTGGCAATTCTTCTAAGATTTCAAGGCCAATGGTGCCTTGCCCAGCCATGACTTCCCAGTCATCAAAGGGATGTATAAAAACCCTGTTTTCAGCTTCTTGCAATGCTTTTGCATGAGCAGCGGCCTCGTCGTAGCAGTCCCCGTGTAAAATGACAGTTGCGCCGTGACTTCTAGTAGCCTCCACTTTAATTAAAGGGGTTGTTGTGGGCATAACAATGGCGGCATTAACCCCAAGCATTTTAGACGCCAAAGCAACGCCTTGGGAGTGGTTACCAGCAGAAGCAGCAACGACGCCTCTATTTTTTTCTTCAAGACTGAGTCCGGCTATTTTATTAAAAGCCCCTCGAACTTTGAAGGACCCTGTACGCTGTAAATTTTCAGGTTTAAAGTAAACCTCACACCCATAAAGGTCTGAAAGTTCAATACTGTGAACGAGTGGTGTGGGCTTAATTAAAGCCGCCAAGCGGGTTTGAGCAATTTTGCTGGCACTTAGACAGGTTTCTGATAGCATAGGTGAATCTCCTCTCATATGAAACATAAATTGGATACGACTCTATCAGGTACGTGTTTTTTTGTCAATATACGTACTTGCAAAAAGAAATAAATTCTTGCAATCGTCTGAAAAATTAAAATAAGGGCTTGACTTAAAAAAAGTCTAGGCCTATAATAGTCAAAACACATGGCAATCCAAACTTGACTGTCTGCCTATGGCGGACACGTTGGAAAAGCCTCATAAGCTAAATAAATGCAAAGACGGAGACGAAAGTCGGGAAACATTGAATTTAGAGAGCCTTTGGCAACTGCTGAAACAAAGGTATTCATATTCCGAGGATCTATCACTCCTGAGCAGATGTGCTGAAAGTCTATGGCGGACGAAAATGGCTATAAAGACGAGTAGGGGCATACGCAGGTCCGCGTTAAAAGACTAGGATTCATGAAAATGAAGTCATTTTCACCGATCTGATAAACAGCAACCACCCTGTAGGTATAATCTATTTGGATGATGAAGCGCTAT
>JBGSUZ010000449.1:0-3036 GCA_041753235.1 Acidaminobacteraceae bacterium | reverse complement strand
ATGAAAGAGAATATTTCCAATCAAGCCAATGTGGTAAAAGAACTTGCTGTAGGCAATACTTCTCTTGAAGTTACAGTACTTTCAGACAAAGATACGTTGAATATGGGTCTTAAAACTGCGATTGAAGCCATCAACCGCTTGGTAGCAGACACGAATAAATTGATTCAAGCAGCAGTTGAGGGTAAATTAGATTACAGAGCAGACGTCAGCAAGCATCAAGGTGAATATCAGGAAATCATCAAGGGCATCAACAAAACATTGGATGCAGTCATAGAGCCAGTTAAGGAAGCTTCTGCCGTTTTAGATGAATTCTCTAAGGGAAATTTAAGTATCAGCGTAAAAGGTCAGTACAAAGGGGATCACGCGACGATTAAAAATGCCCTTAATACAACAATTTCAGCTATTTCTTCATACATTAAAGAAACCGCTGAGATTCTCAATAAAATGTCGGATGGCAATTTAGATGTTCAAATTACCTCTGAATTTAAAGGCGATTTTGTATCGATGAAGAATGCCATCAATAATATTGTAGAATCTCTTAATGAAGTACTTGGAGAAATCAATATGGCCTCAGAACAAGTGGCTACTGGTTCAAGGCAAGTAGCTCAGTCATCTCAAGCACTTTCTCATGGGTCAACAGTCCAAGCGAGCTCAATTCAAGAAATTACGGCTTCTATGACTGAAATTTCAGAGCAAACGAAGGAAAATGCTATTAATGCTTCTAAAGCGAATGAGTTCTCGAACTCAGCCAAGGATGCGGCGGGCAAGGGTAATGAGCAAATGGTGGAAATGGTGTCTGCCATGAGAGATATCAACGATTCTTCTGCCAGCATTTCAAAAATTATTTCAGTTATCGATGAAATAGCATTCCAAACCAATATTTTAGCTCTAAATGCGGCGGTTGAAGCGGCAAGAGCGGGTCAACATGGTAAAGGCTTTGCTGTTGTAGCAGAAGAAGTTAGAAATCTTGCAGCAAGAAGTGCTAATGCAGCGAAAGAAACAACTGTTATGATAGAAAACTCAGTGGTTAAAGTTGGCAAGGGTATGAATATTGCCGAAGATACTGCTAGAGCATTAGTAGATATTGTTGCAGGGGTTTCGAAGGCAGCGGATTTAGTTGCCGACATAGCTTATGCTTCCAATGAACAAGCAACTGCTATTTCACAAATTAATGAAGGTATTTATCAGGTATCACAAGTTACTCAAAACAATACAGCAACTGCGGAGGAAAGTGCTGCCGCTAGTGAAGAAATGACCTCTCAAGCACAAATGCTGAAAGAAATGGTTAGTCGTTTTAGACTCAAAAGAGGTAGAGCCGGTAGCCGACAAGTTGGTTATAGTAAACCAGAAACAAGTTATTACGAAACACCAGCGATTACTAAAAGCAATGACAACTTCTCAATTTCATTGGATGACGACGAGTTTGGGAAATACTAAATTCATAAAGGCGGACGATACACTCGCCCGCCTTTTTTCTTTAAGGGGGAATGTCAGCATGAAACCATTGACAGATATGGAATTCAATATGTTTTCGGAGTACCTCTACCAGTATGCAGGCATCAACTTGACACCACAAAAGAAAAATTTACTGGCGACCCGACTGACTCAAACAATAGACCGTCAGGGATTTAAAAGTTTTAAGGAATATTTTGAGTATATGAAAACAGATACGAGTGGTAGAACACTCAGTGAATTTATAAATCGAATCAGCACAAACCACACTTATTTTTTTAGAGAAGAAGAGCATTTTTCTTTTATGAAGAATAGAGCTTTGCCAGAACTAAAGTTACGGCTTGAAAAGGAAAAGGATTTAAGAATTTGGAGTGCAGGTTGTTCCAATGGTTCTGAACCGTACACCATCGCCATGTTACTGGACGATTTTTTTGATTTAGAAAAGTCGCTTTGGGATACGAGTATTTTAGCGACAGATATTTCTGAGAAGGTTTTAACGTTAGCTAAAGAAGGAATTTATAAGAATGCGGACATTGAGAAAATTCCGCCCATGTGGAAAATGAAGTATTTTAAGAAGGTGAATCCAGATTCATTTCAAGTGGTGGAATCAATTCGACATAACGTAATCTACAGACGACTCAACCTTTTGAGTGAATTTCATTTTAAAAGACCATTTCATGTAATTTTTTGCAGAAATGTTATGATATATTTTGATGAAACAACAAAAAATAAAATTATTCAGAAGTTTTACGACCAATTAGTACCTGGCGGCTATCTGTTGATAGGTCATTCTGAGACGATTGATAGGGGCGTCAGCAACTTTGAGTATATTATGCCATCGGTCTATCGACGGGAGGGTTAGTATGATAATCAAACGTGTAATCAGAGTACTCATAGTGGATGACTCAAAGCTGTTCAGAGAGTTTTTGATTAACGGTTTACAGGATGACCCTTCACTTGAGGTGGTTGGATGGGCTTCTGATCCTTATATGGCAAGAGATAAGATATTAGAACTAAAGCCAGATGTTATGACATTGGATATTGAAATGCCCAGAATGGATGGTATAGAGTTCTTAAAAAAATTGATGCCTCAGCGTCCTATGCCGGTAGTGGTCGTTAGTTCTATTGACACGAGGGTCTTTGAGGCACTGCACGCAGGCGCAATTGATTATGTCACGAAACCAGCGGGGAAGTCTCCACAGAATATGAATATGATGATTAAAGAGTTAGCCGTTAAAATTAAAATTGCGTCAACGGCTAATCTCAGCCAAATGAAGCGCAGATTTGGTCGAGATGAGGTTGCTGTTGGTGCGCGGCATGAGCGGGTTACGAAAAGTATTATTGTTATTGGTGCGTCTACAGGTGGCACTGAAGCCACTCATAACATTTTAAAAGAGTTGACGCCAAACATGCCGCCAATTTTGATTGTTCAGCATATGCCTCCTGTATTTACAAAACTCTACGCAGACCGTATGAATTCAACCTGTACGTTGAATGTTAAAGAAGCCGAAAATGGTGAAGAGGTAAAAAATAATTATGTTTACATAGCGCCTGGAGACATGCATATGAAAGTGATTAGAGGTG
>JBGSUZ010000448.1:0-4985 GCA_041753235.1 Acidaminobacteraceae bacterium | reverse complement strand
TGAGCAATCATCATCGTTTTACTTGTAGAAAAACCAAATCGATTTGAAGCTTCCTGTTGGAGACTACTTGTAATAAAACAAGGCGATGGCGCACGATTCTTAACCTTTTTAACGACATCAACAATCTCAGGTTTGGCTTTTGACAAAGGCTTAACAATTTCTTGCACTTGACTTTCATCTTTTAAATCTGCCTTAACACCATCAATATGCGTCAACTCTGCTGGAATAACCTTTCCAGAAGCGACGTGTTTAAAGTTGCCGTCAACTGTCCAGTATTCTTGTGGTTCAAAGGCATTGATGATTTCTTCTCTGTCGCAAATAAGTTTCGTTGCAACCGATTGAACCCTGCCTGCACTAAGTCCTTTTTTGACTTTTCTCCATAAAATAGGGCTGATACCATAGCCAACTAGACGGTCCAAAACCCGTCGCGCTTGCTGCGCATCAACCAAATCAAGGTCTATTGCTCTTGGATGCTTAACGGCAAAAGTGACTGCATCCTTAGTAATTTCATGGAATGTTACACGAACATCTGCATTCATGTCCAAATTTAAAATATGACATAAGTGCCATGCAATCGCTTCACCCTCGCGGTCGGGGTCAGTTGCGAGAAAAACTTTTTCTGCTTTTTTGGCAGCTGTCTTTAAATCCTTAATGACAGGGCCTTTTCCGCGAATGTTGATGTATTCCGGGTTAAAATCTTCTTCTATGTTAACTCCAAGTTTGCTTTTTGGTAGATCTCTAATATGACCAATAGATGCGAGCACTTTATAATTCTTGCCTAAAAACTTCTCTATAGTCTTCGCCTTAGCGGGAGATTCTACAATTACAAGATACTTAGACATTCAACACCTCCGTTATTCGAAAGAATATTTGAAATAGTCTGGTTAGTTTGAATAGTTCGTCTTATCAAAAAATCGCCATATCTATATTTATTACATAACCACCTATTTGTCAAGCGATAATAAAGATTTGACTTTTTTGTTAGACAAAACAAAGAGCTACATTCCTGAAATGCAGCCCGTGTTTTTTTTACTTATGCAATACCGTAGTATATAGTAAGTTATCACCAAAATCAAGCCTTTCATCAAAGATGGTACAAGAAACCGCAAGTCTTAACCCTTTTGTCATTTTCTAAGGCATCTAACGCTTGCATTAATTCTGGAATATCCATTTGTAGGGCATTGAAAATTTCATCAAATGTCAGTTGTCCTTTTTCACTTAGCAGACTCAAAATCGGATGATCTAATAGGTGTTCTTTCTCATTTGATTCAGTTAAGCCTAATGAGCCCTTCTCTACTTTGGCATTATTGAATACTGCTTTTAATGCAGCTATGCTGACAATCGGTTCTGCCCCACTTTGTATTAATTCATGACACCCAATGCTTTTCTGTGAGAAAATTGGGCCTGGTAAAGCATAAACATCTCGCCCCAAATCCATAGCCATTTCAGCGGTAATCAACGAACCACTTTTTTGTGCAGCTTCAAGAACAAAACAGACTTCCGATAACCCCGCAATAATTCGGTTACGTTCCGGAAAATATATTGGATGCGGCTGAGTTCCAGCTTCATATTCGCTAAGCAAAAGTCCCTTTTCAGTCAGATCTTTATAAAGTTTCTCATTTTGCTTTGGATAAATCTGATCTACACCGCAACCCAGAACGCCAATGCTCAAACCCTTTGCTTCCAGCGCAGCTCGATGTGCAACTGCATCTATCCCCATAGCGACTCCTGAAACAATCACATACCCTAACTCCGCCAAAAGTCTTGAGACTTCTCCCCCGTACTTTCTACCATAGTCTGTAGGTACTCTGGTACCAACTACAGCAAGCTTTTGATAGGACATTTTTAGTAAGTTTTCATTCCCTCTAAAGTAAAGCAATAACGGCGGGTCATTAACTTGTTTAAGGTCTTCAGGATAAAGTGGATCCCAGTAAGAAATGACGCCATCACAAACCCTTAAATTATTTTCATAACTTGCATTAAGCGTATCTAAATTCCGTAAATTAAGAAGTGCACGAATAGGATAGTTTAATTGATCTTCCAGTGGCTTTAAGGCTTCATAATCGCCATAACATAACCGCTCCGCATCTTGTACATTCTCTATCATATTCCTTGCTTTCACACGTCCTATTCCCTTTATGCTCATGAGCCATCTTACCAGTTGATAATACGTTTGCCTTGCTTCATATTTCTTGCCAATCATCACGTCAGTTTCCTCCTATTATAATAGAAGGCTTCAATTAAATGTCCTTTGTCGATATGCTCTGAAGCCTCTAAATCTGCTATTGTGCGTGCCAATTTAATGATTTTAAACTGATTCCTTAACGAATCTTCCCCCGAACGCACTCGCAGATGCATTGCAGCCCATTTTTCAGCTTGGTCTGTTAGCTCACAATAGCGCGCTATATCTTTAGGTCCTAATTGCCCATTTAACATTTCAGCACTGTTATATCGCTTCTCTTGAGCTTCTCTTGCCATCCTTATTTTTTCGTACATCTGTCTCGAACCCAGCCCTTCTGCTTTTAAACGATGTGGCTCCACAGCTTCCACACTCCCCTCTAACGCAGATACGCCACCTTTGAAGGCAACCTCCACCTTAAGGTCAAAGCGGTCCAGCATAGGTCCCGAAAGCTTTGAAAAGTACCTTTGTATGTCTCTTTCATTGCAATTACAACGATCAGAGAATCCATTATACCCACAAGGACAAGGATTCGCTGTTGCCACCAATATGAAATCAGATGGCACGTTAGCTTTATAAGCCGTTTTTGACAAATGCACTTCCCCGGATTCTAACGGTCCCCTAAGACCTTCTAAAACATCACGCTTGAACTCTGGCATTTCATCTAAAAATAGAACCCCTCGATGAGCCAACGTTGCTTCGCCTAGCATATGTGCCTGCATACCTCCAAGCATCGCAGACAAACTAATCCCAGAATGAGGGGACCTAAATGGCGCTGGCATCACCTCTGTCTCCATATCAATTTTGTGACCGGCACAGGACAATAGTTTTAACCGCTCGTAGACATTTTTATCCTTTAGAGGCATCTGAATGCTGGGTACCCTACTGGCTATCATTGTTTTACCAGTGCCTGGCGGGCCATACAAAAGCAAATGGTGGTGTCCAGCTATAGCAATCATCATGGCTCGCTTCGCTAGTTCCTGCCCATGTACTTGGTTATAATCTAAGTGTGGAAATAACGTATAGGGTTCAAAGGTTTCTTTTAACTTCAATTTGTTTGTAACAGTTGCTTGTATGTCAGAAATTTTTGTGTTCCTATGACTAGCATCATCGACTAGTGTTAGCAGTTCTAACACTTCTGTCAAATTTGATACTGGCAGTAAGTTTGCCTCTGGGAAAAAGCGACTTACTTGCATACAAGTTTCTGGAATCAGTATTTGCTCGCACCCACTGTAGATAAGACTCTCAACCAGTGAAAAAGTGTGATCCGTCTCTAAAATGTCACCCGATAGATTAATTGCGCCTAATGCACCAACACGGGCGTTAAAGTCAGGAATCATACCGGAAACCTTCATAAGCGCCAACGCCATTGGTAAATCTAAGTGACTTCCTTGTTTTTTTAGGTCTGTTGGATTCAAACACACAATAAATTTTTTATTAGGCAGTTTATAACCCCTATTTTGAAATGCAGCGACAATCCTATCCTTTGCTTCTCGAACCGTTTGGTCTGCAAGCCCTACCACATGTATTTGTGGGATACCGCTGTGCATGTAAGCTTCAATTTCTACAGGATGCGCTTCTATGCCACGCAATACAGCTGAATAGATATTTGCAATCATAACTTACTCCTTGTAAATGTTATATTTAATTATATTTTCTATATTTTACCACATAAATACATTAAAAAAAACTGCTTTCGCAGTTTATTTAAGTTTCTTGATTATATTGTCATGTACATAGATTTCTTTATTGTCTTTAAGATGCGCTAAAATATCTTTAATGAGCTCATCAAAATTCTCTAGACTCGGTTTGAGAATGATTTGATCTTTCAAGTGTCCAACGACTACCCACTTGCTATTTTTTCGAGTTCTGGTTACATACTCAAAATTATTCCAGCGTATGGACTGCTTCAATACACCATTGACGTACATTTCAAATCGATCTTTCTTCACTTCAAAGCGTGTTTCCTTTAACTTCATACAATCGCGTACAAGCATAAAAGCAACTAGCCCGCCAACGATTCCAATTAGCCAATCTCCAAATGCTAACGAGACTAGGAAAAACAAAATCCCAAAACCACCCTGAATCAATATTGAATTTTTCTTGTAATGATAGCTCATATTTCCCCCTAATTCCAGTCGCAATCTACGACCTCTATTTTTGCTCTAAGATGAACCTGGTCCACATGTACAGCAATGGCTTTCAGCTGGTACTCATGCACCAACCCTCGTGCTGCTAAATAACCCAGTGCCGCCTTATGCAAATGATTGAGCTTCACTGCATCTATCCTAAGCAGTGGTGAATCCCCATCATTTATAAAGTCAGACTTAACTTCAAAAAAATATACGAGACCATTCAGACGTCCTATAATATCTATCTCTAAACGTCCGACACGCGCATTTCTATCAATTATTTCATAGCCCTTCCCTATAAGATATTTTACTGCAAGTTCCTCACCAAGTCGACCTTTTTTCTGACAGTCCACCCTGACACCTCAATTCAAATTATTTTTTCTGATCCATCTTAGCAATAAAAACCAATACTTGAGCGACCAAATCATATAAATACGGTGGAATTTCAGTCCCTAGCTCAAGTCGTTCCAACTGTTCAACTAACCGTGCATCTTGATAAACCGGAATATGAGCTTCCTCACCACGCTTTAGTATCGCATCTGCCACGTATCCCTTGCCTTTAGCTATAATTTTTGGCGCATCTTCAGTTTCATAGTTGTATTTTATAGCAGCTGCTTTTTTTGTCTGTGCCATAACATCATACCCTCACGTCTATACTCGAGACCGTATCTGGA
>JBGSUZ010000447.1:0-7571 GCA_041753235.1 Acidaminobacteraceae bacterium | reverse complement strand
GGTCCAGAAATGCGTGGCGGTACTGCAAACTGTAACGTTATCATCTCTGAAAAGCCTATTGGTTCTCCAGTTATTACGAATGATGCAACAACAGCTATCATCATGAACTTGCCATCGCTTGATAAGTTCGAAGCAGATGTTAAAGCGGGTGGTTCTGTATTTGTTAATAGCTCATTGATTGAAAAGAAAGTGAGCAGAACAGATGTAACTGCTTATTATGTTCCAGCAAATGAAATTGCAAATGAACTTGGTAACTTCAGAGTTGCGAACATGGTTATGCTGGGTGCATACCTTGAAGTGTTCAAACCTGTTGAAGTAAAAAGCATTCTTGAAGCCTTCAAAAAAGTATTTGGCGAAGGCAAAGCACACCTTGTGCCACTTAATGAAAGTGCGCTTTTAAAGGGTGCGGAGTGTGTTAAAAACGCAAAGTAGTATTTCAAAGCGGTATACAGATCGCTTTTGAAAGTGGCTTAATTAGGGGTTAATCACTTTCGTAAGAGGTGTTTCTTTCTGGGGGGAAAGGAACACCTCGTTTTTCGTGTTTAATGTCAGAATATTGCGGAGGTTCCCATGACATTTGAGTCCTTTTGGAAGGATTTAAAAACTATCTCCACCATTGCCGTTCCGGTGATGATTACCATATTACTTCAAAGTCTGCTCAATTCAGTGGACATTTACTTTATCTCTAAAATGGGTAAGCAGTATACTTCAGCCGCCGCTCTGGGTGCGTCTGCGGCGAATGTTATTTTTATTTTAGGAACGCTCACAACAGCTGGAGTAGTAGCTCTAGTTTCTCAAAATTATGGTGCTGGAAGACATAAAGAAAACCAACGGGTCATTTCGGATGCGTTTATGCTGTCTACTGGTTTTGGTTTATTAATAGGGTTGCTGACCTTTAGTTTTGCTCACCCGCTGACCCAGTTTTTCTTTAGGCCAACGGCGGATACGTTAAAACTTACTGTAATTTATATTCAAATTATTCTGGTAGGCACACCGTTCATTTTTGGTGCAGGCGCACTGCGCAGCGTTTTTCAAGGACTTGGAAAGACAACTGTGACATTAATGATATTTGGAACAGCAAACTTGGTGAATGTAGTTCTGGACCCCTTGTTGATTTTTCATTTTGATATGGGTATAGCAGGCGCTGCATGGGCAACCTTGATTTCAAATATATTTTCGTTTTTACTAATTGTATTTATGATTGTAAGAGATCGGTATGCGGGAAAGTGGTCAGCGTTACTGCTTGTAACCCGAGAAAGTTTGGCAACAGACTTAGTACTGCTTAGAATCGGTTCTTGGGCTTGTCTTCAACAAGTAGCTCGACCTATAACAGGGATGCTCATGTTCCGAATTGTCTTTGAAGTTGGCGGGGACACTGGAGCGGCAGCGTTTGGTATTGGCGGTCAGTTGTTGTCGTATACGTTTATCATTTTAGCGGGTCTTTCTACGGGTCTGTCGGTACTGGTGGGGCAGAGTATTGGTGCTGGTGAAACCCATCGGTTGAAAGACTTAATTCGGACGGGTTTAATTGTCTGTGGCCTTAATATGTTGCTCTTTGCACTGCCGTATATTTTGTGGGCGAAGCCGATGATGGGGATTTTTACGCCAGATGCAGGTGTGATAGCGGTAGGTGTGCGCTATTTGTGGATTATCTATGCAGGACTGATTACTGTAATTTGGACGATTACCTATACGGGTGTCTTCCAAGGGGCTGGGGATTCTTTTCCGCCTATGGTAGCCTCTACGGTGGCGAATGTGGTAGTGAAGGTACCTTTAGCCTATTTGTTGGTGAAAGTCTTTCATATGGGCTTAGACAGCGTCTGGGTGGCTATTTCTGTGTCGGTTGTGGTAGAGGCAGTCATTATCATCGGCTATTATAGGAATGGGCACTGGATGAGGGTTCGTTTGTAACAGGTGAATATTGTAGTCTTTTGGCAATAAGCGTATAATAACGAAATAGGGTAGCATTTCGAGTCGGTGTACTCGAAAGAAGTAAGACCGTTTAGGCGGTCTTTTTTTGACGTGGAGGTAGGCATGTTTCAAACTTATATACAAGCGATGTTAATGATTTTGATTGCTGAAATGGGTGACAAGACTCAAATATTGGCAATGGCGTTTGCAACGAAATACAAGGTAAAGCAGATTATTGTAGGGGTAGCGATTGGTGCTTTTTTAAATCATGGTCTAGCAATTTTACTTGGAAGTATGTTGACTAGGGTGATTCCCTTAGAGGCCCTTCAATTGATAGCGGGTTTCATGTTTGTGGGCTTTGCGTTTTGGTCACTTAAGGTGGATGAAGACGAAGAAGAGGAAGTAGAGGCGAAATATGGGCCAATACTCACGGTTGCGGTAGCCTTTTTTATTGGTGAACTGGGTGATAAGACTCAGCTCGCGGCATTGACGTTAGGGGCAAGTTCAAGTTTTCCGCTTTTGGTATTGCTCGGGACGGTAACGGGGATGGTGTTGACTAGCGGTGTCGGGATTTTTGTAGGCGCCAAACTAGGCCATAAAATTCCTGAGATGCAGTTAAAGCTTGGCGCATTTGCTGTGTTTATGTTCTTTGGCCTTGAAAAATTGATAAGAAGTCCGTACACTGCTGAAATTTCTCAGGTCTTCGTTGTTGTAGCGTTTGTTTTGATTACACTCTTTAGTGCTTATAAAATTAGAGAATTCGTTCTTGAAATTAGAACCGTTCAAGATACGGGATTACAGAAGCAGGCGCAAAAACTATATGCGCATGTTCACCAGCTTAAGCAGGAGGCAGAAGCACTTTGTCTTGGAGAAGCAAACTGTACGGTTTGTCAGGGTGAACGCTGTGTGGTAGGCTATATGAAAGCTTTGTTAAATAAAGCTGCTAAAGGTGAAGTGATTGACATTAAAGAGGTTGAACAGATCAACGGGTTAATCGCGCGGGCGGTAGATCAATCATTAGCGCTGGGCATGTTGGTCAATTTGAATGATTACTACAGGGCATACCCTGAGGAATACTTAAAAAACAGCACACTCCAGCAGTTGCGTCAGATTTTGGAGCGTTTGGTCTTTGGAGAGGTTTTCGAGGTTTTTAAAACCTATAAAGACTATCAAACGCACTTAGGCGAGTTAAATGCTGCGTTTAAACTTAATCAATTTTAGGGAGGCAATATGGGAAAATTATTTGGTACGGATGGGGTAAGAGGTATTGCGAATACAGAACTTACCAATGAGCTGGCATATAAGCTCGGTAAATTTGGAGCGCATGTCCTAACAAAGGAGACCCATCATAAGGCAAGGATTTTGGTTGGCAAGGACACGCGGGTTTCTGGTGACATGTTAGAGTCAGCGTTAATTGCAGGCATGCTCTCAGCGGGATGCGATGTCATTAAAGTGGGCGTGGTGCCAACACCGGCAATCGCTTACTTAGTAAGACACTTAAAAGTGGATGCGGGCGTTATGATTTCTGCTTCACACAATCCTGTGGAGTATAATGGCATCAAGTTCTTCAATGGCGATGGTTTCAAGCTTTCTGATGGCATTGAAGATGAGATTGAAGATTATATTTTAAACAATAAAGACTTAGATAATGTGCTTAGCGGCACTGAAATCGGTCGCAAAACGGAAGTTTATAAAGCGGGCGAACTCTACTCGGATTATGTAAGAGGCACGGCGTTTGCGGATTTGACAGGTATTAAGGTAGCGATAGACTGTGCGAATGGCGCTGCTTATGAAGTGGCTCAAAAAGCACTGAAAGCCCTAGGTGCTGAGGTGGATGCATTCTACAATGAGCCAGATGGACTTAATATTAATAAAAACTGTGGTTCAACTCATACAGAGGTGATTGGAAACATTGTAAAAAATGGAGACTATCATATTGGATTGGCTTTTGACGGCGATGCAGACCGTTTGCTGGCTGTAGATGAAAACGGTGAGCTGGTAGATGGTGATAAGATTATGACCATTTGTGGTGTAAATATGAAGTCAAGAGGCTTGTTGCCTAAAGACACGGTGGTTACTACTGTGATGAGCAACATCGGGATGGATGAGGCTTTCAAAACCCATAACTTAAAAGCGGTTAAAGCTAAAGTAGGTGACAGATACGTGCTTGAAGAAATGCTTAAAGGTGGGTTTGCACTCGGTGGCGAGCAATCAGGTCACATTATTTTCCTCAATACCAATACAACTGGTGACGGTCTCATGACGGCTATTCAACTTCTCTGTGTACTTAAAGAGAGTGGTAAGGCTATGTCGGAATTGGCTTCTATTATGACTGTGTACCCGCAGGTTTTGAAAAATGCACATGTGAAGACGGAAAATAAGAACGCTTATCAAAACGATGAAGTGATTATGGCAAAAATCCAGGAAGTAGAAAGCTTTTTCCACGGTAAAGGCAGGGTATTGATACGGCCTTCAGGTACCGAGCCACTTGTTCGTGTCATGATTGAAGGCGATAATTTAGAGGTGCTTGAGCGCTATGCAGGTGAGTTAAAAGCGCTGATTGAGATGCGTCTCGGTTAAAAATGAACAATTAAATACCGCTTAAGGCACTAGACATAAGGATTTAGTGCCCTTACATAGATAAAATGACATAAAGGAGCCTTCATCGACCCCTTTACTGGAGGAGGAACCGCAATGAGTTTTTCAGTAGCACTGGCTGGTGGCATATTTTTAAGCATTTATGGTCTGATTATTTCTGAAAAGGTAAACCGCGCAGCCGCAGCCGTATTTGGAGCAGCACTTATGGTATTACTAGGTGTTGTTTCGGAGAGTAATGTAGTTGGTTTTATTGATTTTGGAACCATAGGTCTTCTGATTGGCATGATGGTTATTGTTAACATTATGAAGAAAACGGGTATTTTTGAGTATGTGGCTATTCGAGCAGCGAAACGGGCCAAGGCGGACCCTTGGATGATTATGGTGTTGTTTGCGGTTATAACAGCAGTAGCTTCAGCACTGCTGGATAACGTGACAACGATTTTACTCATTGTTCCGGTGACGTTTGTTATCACAGAAACATTGAAAATTGATGCTTACCCCTTTGTGATTGTCGAAATATTAATGGCTAATATTGGCGGCACAGCCACACTCATTGGTGACCCGCCGAATATCATGATTGGTAGTGCTAATGGTATAGGTTTTTTAGACTTTCTAGTGAACTTAGGGCCGGTAGTGGTGGTCATATTTTTAGCGATTATGTTGATTATGCGTTTTACAGTAGGCAAGAAGTTACATGTTTCTGAAGACAGTAAGAAGAAAATTATGAAAATGGATGAATCTTTGGCGATACGTGATTATAAGCTGCTCCGTAAATCTTTGATTGTATTGGTCGCTACAATAATGGGCTTCATTTTTCACAGTACATTTCATCTTGAGTCAGCAACGGTTGCGTTGTCTGGTGCGGCAATTTTGCTCTTTATTAGCGGAAGCGACCCGGAAGACGTCTTTATGGATATTGAATGGACTACCATTTTCTTCTTCATGGCCTTATTCGTTTTAGTAGGCGGTTTAGAAGAAGCGGGAATCATTGAATGGTTTGCTCAAATAATTTTAAATGCAACCCATGGCAACTTGATGATGACCTTGTTGATTCTTTTATGGGGATCTGCCCTGTTGTCATCTTTCCTAGATAATATTCCGTTTGTAGCAACTATGATTCCGTTAATCCAAAGTGTTGGACAACTGAGTGGGATGGACGTAATGCCGCTTTGGTGGGCGTTAGCACTTGGTGCTTGTTTAGGTGGTAATGGCACGATGATTGGTGCTTCAGCCAATGTAGTTGCTTGTGGTATGCTAGAGAAAAAGAACCATAAGGTTAGTTTCTTGGAGTATATGAAATCTGCATTCCCGATTATGCTCGTCTCCATTGTGATTGCAACAATTTATATCATGATTAAATACGTATAGCAGTCCCAGAAAAATTACGTTGTAAATTTTTCGAGTCCTGTAGTCAACTTGTGCAAGTATTGATCCTTGGAGGGATAAGACATGCAAAAATATGTAATGGCTGAAGCGATGGAACATGAAATGAAATTAGTTCAAATGGGTGGTAAGGTAACGCAAATCAATGGAAAGCTCTGTTATGTACAGTTTGATATTGGCGGCATTTTGGTTGAGTATGTCTACAATATCAATAACAAAGGACAATTTTTCTTAGAGCGTATCAAGCCGTATCCGCTACCTGTAAAGGCCTATGAGGATGAGAGTAAGGTCATTGAAATCATTGACATCGACTTAGAGCAGTTTAGACAAGCTTCGAAAAGTCATAATATGCCTAAGTTTATACAGCTTGGTCAGATGTTTAATGACACTGCAAAACGTTTTGAAGACCTCTTTCTATACTTCAATGTGCCGGAAGAGACTGCTGATGCATTAGTGGCCGCTTTAGAAAGTGCAAATCAAGCGATAGATGAGTGCAAGGAACATTCAAAACGACTTTACTTTAAGAAGGATCCGGATAATCTTTAAAGTTTAAAAATAAATTTATATGAAAAATATAAAGTATATAGATATTTTTACTAAGATTAATATTAGGATAAAAAAAGGTTATAATGAACTAGTGTGTTAAATTCTAGTCATATTGTAAACTAACAATGAACACATTCAATGTTCAATAATAAACACATATAGAGAGTCGTGACTATTCAATTTTAGTTTCACGGCTCTTTTTTTAGGTTATATAGTACCATGAAAACGAAATTATCAGAAAATTTGTGTGAAAATTTTGTTGTTTAAATACATATTCAAAAACGTCTATATTTACATAAACTTATCAATAGGTCCAGTAATTACTTAATATAATGTAATTACAATGAATATTGACCACAATTGCATACAACAGTCCATGCGGTTACAGGGAGGTGAAGAAAATCTGCTGGCAGTCGGTGCACAAAAGCAATTTAAGTGTAGTGATATTAACTATAAACTTTGATGAGGTGATTTATGAAATCCCAAAAACATCCTAAAAGCAAATCATTTCTAGTATCCTTACTTCTTATTTTTACAATGGTTTTGTCGGGAAGCATGCTTAGTTTCTCTGCTTCGGGACAATCGTACACAATTGTTGATGTATTTAATCAGCGTGAAGGTACAGAACTTACAGTAAAAGGCTACATTGTTGGTATTCCAACATCATCAAATGCAATTATAACATCTTCATTTAACAGCGATACAGCTTTGGCAATTGCAGATTCGGCAACTGAATCAGATACAAACAAAATGATTTATGTGCAAGTACCTACAAAATTCAGAGCGTCATTTGGATTGAAAACTAATCCTTCATTAAAAGGTAAAGTTATTCAAATAACTGGCGATTATATCCGTTATTTTTCTCATGAAGGCATTAAAAATGTCAGTAATATTGAGATGGGCACTATAGACAATGGCGGCGGTACAGACAATGGTGGTGGCACAGATAACGGTGGTGGCACAGATAATGGTAGTGGTACAGATAACGGTGGTAGTACAGACAATGGTGGCAACACTATTCCTGGAACTACAACAGAATATGATAGCACTTACTATAAAAATGCACTTGGCAAGAGTGGACAAAGCTTGAAAGATAGTCTTCATGATATTATTGACAACAACGCGGTTCTTAG
>JBGSUZ010000446.1:0-12301 GCA_041753235.1 Acidaminobacteraceae bacterium | reverse complement strand
ACAGAATACACACCAGTTTGGATCTCTGTCTTGTTCTGCCTCTTTAAGAATTGATTGGTTTACTTGTTTCATAGTAATAGCCTCCTTATGAGTTGTTTTTTATATAACAATTTAACCTAGAGTAATACAAAGCGTCTGCATCGCATTAATTGATTTTGGCTAAATTATTGTCAGGTTGGGGTTTGCCAAACAATTTTTCTTTTTGCTCTTCGTTTAGCGTAATGTACAGTTCTATAACGGCCCGTGACACTTCTCTAAAATAGATGCATCTTGTTTCCGGTACGTCGTTGATAGCGCCAGTGTACTCAAAGTTTTCATTGATACAGCCACCTGCACAGGTGTTTTTCGCAAAGCAACTTTGGCATTTTTCGAACTCATTGAGCCCGACATTGGCGTAGAATGGCTCGTTACCACATTGGTCGAAGTTATCAATATTGCCAAGCTTCGCTTCATCGTTTCCAACAAATCTATGGCAAGGGTATATATTACCGTCGATGTTCACTGTCATGATGTTGTTGCCAGCACCACAACCTTTTGTTCTAATACCGTCAGAGTAAAGTTTTGACAACATGTCAATGACGCTTCCGTATTTCTTAGCTTGCTCTATTTCATTCTGATCTATCAGCGTTTTTACCTGAGCTATCAAGCGCTTTTGGTATCCAACAATCTCCCAAACGTCGGTTTCTTCTAACAAGTTCAGTGCAAGTGCCCAGGAAACTCTTTTGAAGCCGATGTCTATCAAGTGATTAACGTGATGGTAAACATCTACATTGTCTCTGGAAATGGTTGCCCTTGCTGAGAGTAGGTTCGTCTTTCTCAAATTTTCTGTATTATGAACCACATCGGAATAGCAGCCTTTTTGATTTGGGTAGAATCTATTGATGTTTTGTACGAACTCGTTCCCGTCTATGCTGATGGTCGTGTAAATTTTATGTTCCATGATGAATTGTTCTACTTCCGGACTAATGAGCGTCGCGTTGGTTGTCATGGAAAATCCGATTGTCTTGTGGTTTGCAGCGCCTTCCTCTTTGGCATAAGCTACAAGTTCTTTGATCATGTCAAACTTAATGAGGGGTTCTCCGCCGAAGAAACAAATGTTAAGCTTTTCAGCTGCGCTGTTTTCAATGAAGCAGTCAATCGCTTTTTTTGCGGTTTCTATGCTCATGATACCTTTGTGGTTGTACTCACCATTGACGCCGTAGCAGTAGGTACATCTTAAGTTGCATTCTTGACTTACCATAAGCATTAAGCTTCTTGGGGTCATTTTGTTTTTACTTGAAAGCACCTTGCTGTATATTAGGTTCAGTTTTTCTTCGTTCTCAGGTGTTTTAATAATGAAGTGAGATTTCATGAAGTCAATGGTCTCTTCTGCCTCTTTTTGGTCAGCTTCTTTGATTGGTGAGCCTGTCACGATTCGATGTGACAAATCATCCAATTCGAAAATGCCTGAGGTCATTGCATTGAACAAATACTGTTTGCCGTCGCTTCCGATAATTTCATATGGGTAAAATTGAAGCGCTTCTGCTAGGTTTTCCATACGTTACACATCCTTTTTTAAAATTCTATTGATTGAAAGTTGTTAGATCACTTTTTTCACTTTTATTAGAGAATTTCTTGTGAGTCGTTCAATTTTGTTTCACTGTGTTTGCCTTACACGCTTATAATAACAACTCCGTTTCACATTTAGCTCATTTTGGCGTAGCAGATCAAATTGACGACATAATAGCGCTTTTTTCTACTGCACTATTTCATAACCGCTGGATTTTTCATCAAAACCGTATTTGAGACCTAATTTGTTTCATTTTGAGCATAAAAAAATCCCCTCAGAAATGGGTGACCCCAAATCCGAAGGGATTTACGTACTATTAATCTATAATAAGCTCTGCCCACTTACGCCCGTGGAAACGCCTAAAAATCATCATTGCCGTTGCCCAAATAGACAAAATTTCTGCCTGCCAAACGCCAGCAACCCCTTGGTCCATTGGCAGTATGAACCAATAGCACAGCGGTACAAATAGAATCCATAACCGCATGAGTGTGTAAATCATGAGCTTGTACGTATCCCCTGCACCTCTGAGCGCACCGCCCATAACAATGACAAAGTTGAGACCCGGCTGATTAAGCGCCATAAACAGCATGACGGGAATGCCCAGCAGTATAACCTCTTTATTGGTTGTAAAAATCATCATGAGTGGGTATGGTATTGCTACAAAAATTAGGCCTACCAACACGCCCCACAACACGCCTAATCCCGCAGAGGTTAGCCCTGTTTCTGTTGCTTTATCATGGTCTTTCTCCCCTAAAGCTTTTCCTACGAGCGTTGCAGTTGCTATGCTAATGCCTACCGCTGGCATAAACGACAGGGACTCTATTTGAATCAATATTCTATATAAAGATTCAGCAGACGTTTCTAACTTGGCAATAAATATGGCTACCACCACAAAAGCCAGTTGCATGAGAAACTGCTCAACGCCGCCCGGCAAGCTGATTCTGAACAAAGGTTCGAGTATGTGCTTGTCCATGACCCATTTGAGTTTCAATTTTATGTCACTCTCTTTAATATAGAGGACATAAACGTAAATGCCCGTTGCCGCAATTCTTGAAATCGATGTAGACAGTGCTGCACCGGCAATACCCATCTGTGGAAACGGCCCCCACCCTGTAATAAGCACATAGTTGCCAATTATGTTCATGAAATTTGCCGCAGCAGTTACCCACATAGGCGTTTTAGTGTCACCAGAACCTCTTAGGATAGAGGCAAATGCAAAGGACAGAAACATCGGCACAAAACCTACTAAAATGATGGTGAAATAGGTAAGCGTGTCGGTTAAGACGCTGGCTTCCACTTCGTAAATACCAAAAATCCAAAAGCGTCCAAAATAGGCTAACAGCATGATTGCTACACCTATAAGCAGATTCAGCAAGACATTTTGCTCTGCTATTTTTTTCATTTTAGGCATGTCTTTTTCACCGTATGCCCTTGAAATCATGGCAACTGCCCCCGTATTGAAAGCTGAGAAGGTGAAAATGAGGAAATACATAATCTGGTTGGAAAAACCGACCGCCGCAATGGCATTAGAGCCAATCATTTGACCAATCATAATCATATCTGCCACCCCAAGTAGGGTATTCAGCGCCATTTCAATGATTGCTGGTGCAGCTAAAATGAGGATAGTCAAAATTAAGGATTTTTTACTTAAAAAGTGTTCTAGGACTGTCTTCATAAGCCCTCCTTGTGTTAAAATTATTTGTATGTCAAATTAGTTTAACACATGCAGAAGCTTCTTGGAATGGGTTAGCATAATCGTATTAAAATTTTACTATTAGAAGGAGCATACTCTATGAACGTAAGATCGATTACAAACGAAGAAATAGGTAAATTTGAGTTACTCGGTGCCTCAGAACAAGCTAAACCTGCTCTAAACTTACTTAAGTGGATAGAAGGCGGCAGAACGCAATTGGACTTGTGCTTTGTCATTGAAAAGGATAATCAGTTTTTAGGAAGACTCATTTATGGCTTTTTTGAAGAACAACCCGATGATTTGAAAATATGGCAACTAAAAATGACAGATACAGACTATGATCGTTGTGAGATTGGTAATCAACTTCTTGGTGAGAGTATTAAGCAACTGACTGCCAAAACTTTTAAAACCATAGAATACCACCTTTATTCGACTACCCCAGAGGCATTTGAGGCGTATAAACAAATATTTAAAACTCAGGGCTTCACAGTTGAACAGGAAAAGAAAAACTAACAGAGGGCACATTAGATAGAGACGACTTAAAGTGCATCCATGAATATGGTTCTCAAGAAGCTGCTTTAATTTATTTTAATATGCTTAAAGACATTGATTTCAACCCAGACTGGTGGCAAGTAGCTTATAATGACCAAAGTGAATTTGTCGGTCTGGTTGTTCCGCAAAAGTTTGATGACGATTGTGGCGCCATTAACTATATAGGCGTATCCCCTGACAAAAGAGGCAAGGGATACATTAATGACTTATTATTAGAAGGCTCTCAACTTATTTTTGATGCCAACATACCAAAAATCATTGCCGATATTGATGTTGAAAATTTCCCATTAGACAAATCGTTGAATGCGTTAGGCTTTGAGTATGAACGTTCTTTAGTGGTGCTAAAGCTGAATTTATAGTTTTCTAACGATTATAAAAAACACCATGAGACTGATCTAGGATCAATTTCACGGTGTTTTTTTAGTTTCTTCTTAACCCAGATTGTATACATATACCTCTGTTTTGTGTTCTATATTACCTACTAATTTACCCTTATTTCAAAGTCCCGCATCGAATCCAGTCGGCCTCTATACTCAATCTTACCACTTTCAATCAACTGTCTAAGCCTATAGTCAATATATGTGTCCCCAACCAGCTGATCCGATTCACCCATCGTATATCCTACAATGCGTAGCGCTTTTTGGAAATTGAAAGTACAGTTAGACAAAATTGCTTTGTCATAATAGGACTCATCGACCCCGATCACTCGATTATCTTTAAGGACTCTCAAAGTCTCTTTTGAATGCCTTAAAACCTCCCAGCTACTGACCAGTTGAAGACATCTTGTTATATCAATTTTTTTACGTGTTGCCAGTACCAGTTCCACCTCTTCAGGCATACACTCAGCCAGCGACCTTGGTTTATATTTAATTTCACTAAGCTGCATCCTATAAGCTTCAGAAACGTTAACTTCATAAAGAGTCCTATTGCTTAATAAAGCACTCAAATATCTTAGACCTACTTGGTCAGCCGTATTTTCTCCATGCCAAATAACCACACTAGCATCTAGTCCGATGTTTTTAATTTTTTCATAGGCCTCTATAAATTCCTTTTCAACATCATCGAAATAACCATCAATCTTGACTACTTGGAACATTTTTTTGAACCACTGGATCCTTTTTTGAAGGCCATTTTCTGTGTCTATTTCATTAATAGGACCGGTTGAATGATCTTCTCTAAAACTGATGACCTCTTCCTGCTGCCCGCTTGTGTATTCGAAATAATTCTTTAGTAAACCCGCAGCTGAATCGCCAAATACTATATGAATAAATTTACCCATTATGTCGTTCTCCATTGTGTCGTTCTCCTTTGTAATTAATGAGTAGGTTCCAAGTTCATTGTATACATAAAATATTAAATGAAAAAAACAAATATAAAACATGTTATAATCAGATGATATTAAACGCTCAACTACAATAACTCGGCAAAAATCATTGCCCATTCATACAAAGGAAGAAGCCATGAATACTTTAGAGAATTTACGTGCACATTTAATAGAAACCGAAGGCATGCTCAACATCAAAGATGCCCTCCGAATAGGCTTTTCAAGGCCGATAGTGGATCAGCTCATAGCAGACGACGAGATGCATAAATTAACGCCTAACATTTACCTGACAAAGGAAGCGGCTAAAGACGAAATGTTCCTTATTCGCACCTACAGCAACAATGCTGTATTTTCCCATGAAACGGCCCTGTACCTGCACCACTTAGCAGACAGCAACATACTACAGTGGGTTGTAACTGTACCAGCAGGCTATAGCGCTATCCATTTGAGAACCATCGGTGCAAAGGTGCACTTCATGAAAAAAGACCTATTCAAGTTAGGTCTGATTGAAACGAAGTCGCCATATGGCAGAACTATTTTTACCTACGATGCAGAAAGAACGATTTGTGACATTCTGATGGACAAAAACAACCTTTCAACTGCTATTCTTGAAGAAGCCCTTATAAGATACGCTGCCAATCCCGGCAAAGACTTGGAACTGTTAGCTTACTATGCGAGACAGTTTAAGATTGAAGGGATGCTTAAGAATTATGGGGCGTTGTTGGGATTGTAGTTAAAGCCATATTAAGCATTGGAATATGATTGTTATTTTTTATAAGCCGCTGTTTCAGTGGCTTTTTTTATCCGCAACTATAAAAATTTATTTACGTCTAGTGTATCACTATGTCGCGTGCCAAAGCGACAACTTCTCGCTTCATATATTTGAATCTAGCGGACCACGAGTTCTGACAGGCGTAACCGCTTACCTGCCAGCCAATTCTTTTACCAAACAGCTTGGACCGATACATATGATAGTCACTTGTAAAAATAACTACATTGGCATTTGACCTCGCTATCAATCGATTGCTTAAAGCTATATTTTCACGCGTTGATGTTGATTGATCCTCTATTATGATTCTGTCTTCTGATATTCCATTTTCAACCAAATAATTACACATTGCTTGTGCCTCTGAAATAAGCTCATCCTCACCCTGACCACCAGACACAATAATAGGAATATTATTCCCCTTCAATTCCTTTATAGCGCCCTTTAATCTTATTTCTAACCGTTTAGAAACCTTATCACCTTCTAATCCGGCACCTAATACAATGGCATAGTCGATCTTATCGTATTGTGAAACACTTGAATTGAATTCTGAAGTAATTAAGGCAACTAAAGCTATAGGTATCGCTATAATCAATGCCAAACAAAAGTAACCGATCTTTTTATACATGTACTCACCTTATAAACCTTTATAATGAAAAGTTTTGCCAAATTTACTACTTCATATTATACCAAAATAAAACGCTTCGTAAATTTCCATTTGAAGTTTCTCAATTGCCAATAGGTCAGGCTGTGGCGGTAAAGTTGATTTTGCCGCTGCCTGCTCAAATTTCTCTTCATATTCAGAAACATAATGGTAAAAAGTCTGCATTGGCATGACGCCATTTCTAATTTGCATCAGCAACTCATGTTCTTTTTCTCTATAGGTGTTGATTTCATGAATTTCTAGTATTTCTGTTCCCATTATGAGCAGCCTTAACAAATGCATGGCATGCTTTCGAATTGCCTTGTCCTCTTTTTTGTTATTTCTGTGATTCAAACGGTCATAATCTCTCACTAAATTATTCATTTCTGAATAGATGCCCACAAAATCTCGCAGCGGATACTGTTTTGTCTCTAAATTCATGACAATTTCACTGGGCCTTTCTGCCTTTCCCGTTTCTATAATTTCCAGCGCCAACGACAGTTTATCCATGTCCTTGTAGTGCGTCTCAAAATGCTTGAACTGTCTGTTCAGAGACTTTAAAATATGCTTTTCTTTTTCGTCTTGCGGGTACTGATCTCTAGCCAGTGCGTTTTCAAGACGCCTTAACTGTGCTGTAGCAAAATTGCCAAAAGAATCCGCTACGCGTTTAGACAAAAACAGTTCTCGGTTTTCTCGTATTTTTTGTCCCAGTGGGTGTATATACACCAAATGCTCTGGTCTTGTACCAAGTAGTTCTAAAATATTGGGATTTGCCTTTATAGCCAGTTGAATAAACTTTTTAAGTCCATAAATAACGGTATCTGTTTCTCTTTCTTCAAACTGTTCAAAATCAGAAATTCCGAACAAAATCTCTTTACGCTCAATCGCAAAGCCACGAAGGTCTATATCTGAAGTATCTAAATTCGTTCCGTAACCGATGGAACCAGAAAGTGTCAGGTATAAAATTTGATCGCCTAAATGCTTATCTGACTTTATGAACGAATAGGCTGGCGCGTTCAAAATGTTATTGTACATATTACCCATCCCCTTTTTTTGTTAAGCCAGTTCCAAACACTTCAAGAAGGTTTCATCTAACAGACCTGTGTATTTTTCTTTCTCGTGTCGGTATTGACCAGCGAGCGTGTTATAGTACTCAATTTTAGTACCTATCCAATCGAGCAAGTTAGGTGACGGCTGAATCCAGTCTGCTTCTGTACATCGTTTCTTTTCGACCATAATCTGTTCAATTTCCGACCATAAGACTTCATCAAGTTCTATACCCGCTTTAAGTTCTAAAAAGTTCATAGGCGGCAGTGTCCCTTGACGTTCAATCCACATACAGGCGAAGATAGGACGAAGGGCATAAAAGAGCTTTTTAGCTTTTATCTGTTGTCCGTCCATTGTCGCCATGCTATTCCTTGCCAAATTGACGTAGTGATAAGTCATGCCAATAGGTGAAAAAAACTGTTTTGCCGGTTCAAGTAGT
The DNA here is from genome assembly GCA_041753235.1 of Acidaminobacteraceae bacterium. Taxonomy (GTDB): domain Bacteria; phylum Bacillota; class Clostridia; order Peptostreptococcales; family Acidaminobacteraceae; genus JBGSUZ01. The sequence goes on along the minus strand of JBGSUZ010000446.1, from coordinate 4,288 downwards.
AGTTCTCTTACTTTTAGCGCGTCTCTATAGACCACTGGAGAAGTCAACCATTCCACTAACGGCGGATTTGACTTGTACATGAGTTGAAGGGCTTTTTTTATGTCCCAGCCATTCAAATCCAGCACTTCATCGACTGGAATATCTATCGTGTCTTTTCCCTCAAAGACCTTGAGATACCATAACTTCGGCCTCATGTACACAAACCTTACATCGTAGTCGCTATCTTTAGACTCAAATCCCCATGCTCGGCTACCAGACTCAATAGCAAATAATATTTTCACATCATGTTTGGCTTCTATTTCAGTTAATTGCTTTAGTATGGTATCTTTCATATGCTTATACCCCCAAATGAAGCCACCCTGCTATTTCACTAGCAGAGCGGTTTGAAGTTGCTCTAGCAGACCTTGTCCACCAGAAAGAGAAACATTGCCAATTTTATCACAAATGCGTTCAATATACTCCAGCTCTTTGAGCTTATACAGCGTTTTGTTTTCGTCTAGGAGCTTTGCCGTATTGAGCAAGCTTCTTGTAGAAGCCGTTTCTTCTCTGCGCGTAATGACATTGGCTGCTGCCCGCTTTTCAGCTAACAGTACTGTATTCATAATGTCGCGAATATCGCCTGGCAAAATAATGTCTTTAATGCCCCCAGAATGGAATGAAATTGCGTATTCATCCGCCATCTGGTTAGCTTTTTCTAATAAAGTTTGACCCAGTAAATGTTTTTGCGCCATTAATTCGTCAAAACCCATAGTCCCGATCAGTTCTCTTAAGAGCAGTTGCAGACAGGAATATAGCTGTTCTTCATGCCGTTTGAAGTCCGTTAAACTTCTGAGCGGGTCGACAATTTTGTACTGGCAAACAAAGTTGACTCTAAGCGGTACTTTGTCAGAAGTCAGTATTTCCTGTCCCTGAATTTCAAGGGATTTTACCCGCATGTCTACGGATTGAATATTGACGCGTCCCTCCCTGTTCCAAAATAAATATCTACCCGGTTCAAGAAGCCGCTGAACCTGATTATCTATAAAAAGAATGCCCTTTTCATACGATTCAACGACTCGTACGTAAATCAAGTCCTGTCTTTTTGCCGCATACCGCATGAGAATCGGGAAATCTTCTTTGATCTCAGGCTGGGACATATCAAAGTCCTTAAAGGTATTCTCGCAGTCGGCCTTCCAAAAGGCATTGAAGCCCGTTCCATAAAGCGACTCTGCTTTTCCATCTTTATACCGAAGGGTCATGTGTCCATCTGGTACGTCTAAAACATCAACTTCGCTGCGAAATACTTCATTTTTAAGCAAGTATTTGAGCTTTGCTTCCGACAGTTCAAACGGCTCCGTCACCGACATGACCTCACAGGTCATGTCTTTTTTCATCCATAGTCGATACTTTCCCGCTTTTAAATACTTGATTAAGTCCTGTCCTTCGTAAATAAAACCTCGTTCCAATTCATTTATATGTAGTGTTTTAAACATCTTATTCCCTCCGTTTTTTTCAGCTATTAGAGGTGTCCGACCCATTTTGCGGAGTCGCCTTAAGAACACGCGTTGGTCTGTAACCTTTTATATATAGAGCAGTTTACACCTTCTGCCTAGGGCAGTGGGTATTAACTTTTCCAACACAAAACGCTATGAAACGGTCTGCATGCTCGGTATCCGGTTTCTGCAAAGCAAAATTGGCCTTTATGGACACCTTGACTAGCTGATCTTTGATTTCTTCACTTAACAGGTGAGTGGAGGATTCGAACCTCCTTAAAGCCATTGGAGCACATCCACATGTGCGCTTGTGACAAGTTCTTTCGGCATACCGTTAGAATATTTCCCGGCACCGCAAAGCCGCCTATTCAGGCAAAGCTTGTGCAAAGAATAAACTTGCCGCTCTATATTAATGTAATAGAAGCCTAACCCTTGATAACGCCCATTGTCTTTAGCTTTTTAATGGGAGTAATCAAATCCAGTTCATTTTGAATGACTGTGTCAATGTTCTTGTATGCAAATCGACTTTCATCGGCTACGTCTAGCTTATTGTGTTTTCCAAGCACGACGCCGCCTGCTTTCAGGTCGTTCATTATCGATTCGACCGAATAAAGCGCTTTTGCTTTTGACCGCGAATACTGTCTGCCAGCACCGTGGGAACAAGAGTGAAAACTTTCTGGGTTTCCTTTGCCTTCTACCAAGTAGCTAAAAGAACCCATTGCCCCCGGAACGATACCAATTTCGCCGGCTCTTGCCCGTATTGCCCCTTTTCGGTGTACCCATACGTTTTCACCATAATGGTGTTCAAGTGCTGCATAATTATGATGGCAGTTAATGCGGGACAGCTCACTGAAGGTTGTACCCGCATGTTTTTCAAGCTGTTGCTTTAAAATATCTAGCACGCGTGTCATCATACACTCGCGGTTTTCTTGGGCATATGCCAGCGCAAACTGCATCCAAGCTAAATAACCCTGACCGTCTGCGGTGTCTGTTGGCAAAAATGCTAGACGAAACGCATCTGGTACCCCGGAGTGCCACATTTGATTGTGAATTCGTGCCCGTTGGTGAAATACATCGCCAATTTTCTTGCCGAGGTGACGGCTGCCTGAGTGAATCATAATCCCTAGGCGTCCTTCGTCGTCTTCTTGGAACTCGATGAAGTGATTCCCGCCACCAAGCGTGCCCATTTGATAATAACTATCTTCTAAAATCGGCATAAGTTCTGGTGCTGACCCTAATGCCTCTAACTGTCCTTTCGCTTGGTCTACAGATTGAGCAGACTGCTTGGTTTTATATTTATTAAACCCTACCGGAATATTTCTAAGCACTTCTCCAACAAGTCCTTGAAGCAGTGTGCCTTGAGCCGTTTGAATATTTCTGAGTACCTGTGCTTCCATGTCGGTCTGAACATAAATCATGCCACAGCCAATGTCCGCCCCAACCGCATTTGGTATAATTGTATTTTTAGCTGCTATAACGCCACCAATTGGCATGCCCATACCGGTATGTGTGTCGGGCATCAATGCGACCCATTTATGTAAAAACGGCAATTGAGATAAGTTTCTCGCCTGTTCTAAACAGCTCTCCTCAATTACTTGTAAATCCTCTGTCCAAATTTTAATTGGAACTCGGTTAAATGATTTGTCGAATAAAATTTTCATTTTGTTTTGTTTTCTCCTCTCGCTTGATTACTTGAACCCTTCATAACAGTCAGACCCCATTCGAATCATTAAAAAAAAGTTGCGAACTCTCAGCTCGACAACTTAATAAATTGCATCCTATCGTTTTCTAACTTATGATAGATATGAAATTGCATTAGAAAATTTTCTTATAAAAGAGAGGTGAATTCATGGCTTTCCAAGAACTGATTAAGAATTTTGAACGCACTCGGGCTTATGCCAGAGACTTTTTGATATACGGCTTTAAAAGCCGACAAGACATGGACCGAAAAAGCGCACGTACCTACGACAATGAAAAAAGGCGTATTGAAGCGATGTTGCCCCAGTTCATTCAATCCCAGTCTGGTCCTAAGGGCAAGCAAGTTTACCTCTGTATTAATCCGGAAGGCATTGAAGAGAATCCACTTTATGCACTGTTGGAATCAAGGAGCTTTACTCAAAATGACGTTTTGCTTCATTATTTTTTGCTAGATTTGCTACAACCCGAAGTGGAAATGTCGCTTGCCGAATTGTCCGAAGCCCTGTGGCAGGACTACTGGCAGCATTTGCATCCAATTGACTTTCCCGACTTAATGACCATACGAAATAAAGTCAACGAATACGTAAAACTAGGACTCCTGTGTGCGGATAAACAAGGCCGCCAACTCATTTACAAAAGACACCCTGTAGCGCTGGAGGCACTTTCGGAAATAGAGCAACAAGAACTCTCTAACGCCCTCCAATTTTGGTCTGCCAGCGCCCCTTTGGGTATACTGGGTCATTGGATTCGTGAAAACATAAACCGTATTGCTCGCCCTGAATCGCCTTATTGCTTCAGGCACCTATTTTTATTTCATGCATTAGATGAACTCATTTTATACGATGTGATTGACGCTATACGCCAAAACGCATTGGTCGAAATTTGTTACGAGAGTACAAAGCGACAGACGCCTCTTGAAAAGAAAGGTATTCCTCTAAAAGTTTCAACGAATCTTTGGCATGGCAGGCGTTTTGTTTATTTCGTAAGCCCCAGCGGTACCAAACACTTTACCTGTCGATTGGATTTGATTACTTCTATAAAGCCAATTGCGCCTCACAGCAACAGCTTGCCTGCTGAAACTTTCTCAATAGCTTATGCCAAGAGCTGGGGCATTGTTC
>JBGSUZ010000445.1:0-22064 GCA_041753235.1 Acidaminobacteraceae bacterium | reverse complement strand
CCGCCACTGGTGCTGTGATAACCGTTTCCATCTTCATCGCTTCAATGACTGCAATAGATTGATGGGCTTTTACTACCTCACCTTCCTTCACAAGAACCTTTGTGAGGGTTCCTGGAATCGATGAACCTATTTCCATAGGATTTTCTAAGTCTGCCATAGTTACAGTTTCCCGTTCTACTATCACGCGACTTGCCTTATCCTTTATTTCTACTTCTCTACGGTTGCCATTAACCTCAAAGACAACCCGTCTAGTGCCATAGTCTGTCATTTTACCATTTTCCAGTAATTTTACAGTCAATATTTTGCCTTCTTCCAATGCGACATCACAGGTTTCACCCTCTGAAATACCATGGAAGAATACCGCTGAACTCATTTTTGAGAAGTCTCCATTTTTATCTACATAGCTTAAAAATTCCTCAAACACTTTTGGATAGAGTGCAAAGCTGATGAGTTCTTCTTCTGTGAAGCTACGCTTATATTTTTCTTCAAGATAGCGTTTGTGTGCTTCAAAGTCTTCATCTGGAAGTAGCTCTCCCGGTCTGCAAACGATAGCTTCTTCACCTTTCAATACTAATTTTTGCAGGGCTTCTGGGAAACCGCCCTGTGGTTGTCCCATCATGCCGCCAAAATACGAAACTACTGAGTCAGGATAGGCAAGTTCAGCACCTTTGTCATAAATGTTATTAGCGTTCAATCCATTTTGAATCATGAAAATTGCCATGTCGCCAACCGCTTTACTCGAAGGTGTTACCTTGACAATGTCACCGAACATATCGTTGACGGTTTTATACATTTCCTTTACTTCATTAAAGCGATGACCAAGACCAAAGCTTTCCACTTGAGGTTTCAGGTTTGAGTACTGACCACCCGGAATTTCATATTTATAAATTTCAGCTGAACTGGACTTAAGGTCTGTTTCAAACTGTCTATAAACAGGGCGTACATTTGCCCAGTAATCGTTGATCTTCTCAATAGAACCGAGGTCGATTAGCGTATCTCGGGTGGTATTTTCAAGCGCGGCTACTACTGAATTTAGAGCCGGCTGAGAAGTAAGACCAGACATTGCACTAAAGGCAGTGTCTACAATATCCGCACCCGCTTCTGCTGCCATAAGGATGGTCGCAACGCCATTTCCAGTGGTATCATGTGTATGAATATGGATTGGCATGTCAACTGCGTCTTTAAGCGCACTGACGAGCTTATAAGCGGCATATGGTTTAAGCAGCGCCGACATATCCTTGATTGCTAATATATGCGCACCTGTTTTTTCTATCTCTTTAGCCATGTCCACATAATACTGCAGGCTGTACTTATCCCGTTTGTCATTTAATATATCTCCGGTATAGCAAATGCAAGCCTCCGCGACCTTTCCAGTCTTAAGGACCTCATCGATAGCCACTTCCATTCCCTTAATCCAGTTAAGGGAGTCGAAAATTCTAAAGACGTCTATGCCATTTGCTGCAGATTTTTGGATAAGCGCGCGTACCACGTTGTCAGGATAGTTTTTATATCCAACACCGTTTGCACCTCGAATCAACATTTGGAATAGAATGTTAGGAATGCGCTCTCTCAACTGTCTGAGTCTGTCCCAAGGGCACTCATGAAGGAACCGATAGGAGACATCAAACGTTGCGCCGCCCCACATTTCTAATGAGAATAGATCTGCGCCTATATTTGAAGTTGCTTTTGCAACTCGGGTCATGTCATCTGTTCTAAGTCTGGTAGCCATAAGCGATTGATGAGCATCACGCATCGTGGTGTCTGTAAGCAATAGCTTGTTTTGGTTTTTAATCCACTTGACGAGACCATCAGCACCTTCTGTGTCCAAAATCTGCTTAGTGCCTGTAAGTAGCTTGCTGCTGTCGTATTTTGGCGCTTTCGCTACATCGAACTCAAAATGTTCCCCTTCGCGTTCGTTAACTACCTTATTGCCAATGTAGTTAAGTAATCTTAGCTCTACATCCGCCTTTGGTCGAATATCAAACAGGTCTTTATTTTCCGCTATAAAGTTCGTGTCACAAGCACCGCGTTTAAACGTCTCATGATTGAGTACGTTGATTAAAAAGCCCGTGTTGGTTTTAACGCCTTCTACACGAATTTCTTTAATTGAGCGTATTTGCTTGCGAATGGCGTCTTCAAAAGTTCTTGACCACGCCGTACTCTTAACAAGAAGGCTGTCATAATACGGACTAATTTCCGCGCCTGTAAAGCCGTTGCCGCCGTCAAGACGAATACCAAATCCGCCGCCCGTTCTGTAAACATCCATTTTACCGGTGTCTGGCGCAAAGTGATTGACGGGATCTTCTGTCGTAACACGGCACTGAATCGCATAACCGCTAAGTTTAATATCTGCTTGACCGCCAATGCCAATTTCAGGGCTACTGAGTTCATAACCCGCTGCTATTAAAATTTGGGCTTGAACGAGGTCAATCCCGGTAACCATTTCTGTTACCGTGTGCTCTACCTGTATTCTTGGGTTCATTTCTATAAAGTAGTGCTGACCTGTACTGTCTACTAAGAACTCACAAGTACCTGCATTTTGATAAGCGACTGCACCTGCAATTTTCAGTGCATCCTGACAGATGGCCTCTCTTTGAGCTTCTGTCAAACAGAGGGCTGGTGAGAATTCGATTACTTTCTGGTGGCGTCTTTGAATAGAGCAGTCTCTTTCGAATAAGTGGATCAGGTTGCCGTGGGCATCGCCTAAAAGCTGCACTTCAATATGCTTTGGTTTCTCTAGGTATTTCTCTACGAAGACGTCTTCGATTCCAAACGCTTTCTTCGCTTCATTTCTAGCACTGTGGAACTCTTGCAGCAAATCTGCTTCTTCTCTAACAATCCTCATGCCGCGTCCACCGCCACCTGCAGAGGCTTTTAAAATAATTGGATAACCACACTCACGGGCATACTGAATAGCCTGTTCGTCGGACTCAATAGGTTTTTCAACACCCGGGATAACAGGCACGCCTGCACGAATAGCCACTTGTTTGCTCTTGATTTTGTCACCAAGTTCGTTCATCATAGCCACCTTTGGCCCTATGAACACAATGCCCGCTTCCTCACATTTGCTTACAAACTCAGGATTTTCAGAGAGGAAACCATAACCTGGATGGATAGCGTCCACGCCTTTTTTGAGTGCCAGTTTGATAATTTCGTTAATGTCCAGATAAGCTTCTACTGGGCCTTTGTTCTTACCAATCAAATAAGATTCATCCGCTTTTAAGCGAAATAGTGCGTTTTTGTCTTCCGCCGTATAGACAGCAACACTGCGTATACCCAGCTCCGCACAAGCTCTAAACACTCGTATCGCTATTTCGCCGCGATTGGCTACAAGCACCTTCTTAAATAGTCTTTGGTTCTCCACTTATACTCACCAATCCTTTCATTTATCATCAATGTTCGTCGCTACCTAATTAAATTAATTTTATTCGCTTAAAACTTAATTAATTAAACTTTTTAAACTACTATACCATATTTTATTATTATTGCAAGTCTAGTTGCAATAATTTTATGAACAATAATAAAAAAAAACCGGATATCATCCGGTTTTTTTGCGTTCTATATATACTTACCCTTGTAAATTGATTTGCCCCTCAATTTCTTTCAAAGGCATTTCTTCTGAGTTATTTGAATCCCCTGACCAACGTATGACTCGGTCGTCTCCTGTCAATAAATAAGAAAATCGGTCAGCTATTGCAATAGATTTACCTAGTGGTAAAAATTCTAGCAACTTTGGTTTATCTGGGTAATTTTCATTGAGGACATTGGATTGACCCCAAGTAAAAATTTTCCCATATTTGTCGAGCGCAATACAATAAGAACCATAGGTTTTTATATCCACTATATCTTTAAGACCTTTAATTTCCCTCGGCATCATGACTTCATTTTGTCCAATTAGTCCTAATTGATTTTTGGTATTATTGCCCCAACCAACGACATTTCCAAGATGGTCTATCGCTAAACCAAAGTTTTTGCCCGAAATAACTTTGACAATATTTTTAAGACCCGTCATCATAATTTCTGACTGTTTGCTTTTAAATCCTAGTCCAAGTTGACCAGATTCATTGTCACCCCATGCGTATACAGTACCATCCTGACGGACTGCCAAAGCATGACCATAGCCAAGAGAAATATATTTAATTTCTGATAACTCGTCTAATAACATAGGCATATCTTTGCTGCCTGACCGTTCTCCACCAAGTTGACCAACAGTATTGTCTCCCCAAGTGTAAACCTTGCCGGCCACATCTAGCGCAGCTCCAAAGAACTCCCCAGTGCTAATTTGAATAATATTTTTAAGGCCCCAGATTTCCTTTGGGGTTTTTATATCGAGTTTGTTGCCCGTACCCAGTTGCCCAAAGTCGTTTTTACCAAATGAATAGACGGTACCATTAACCTTACGTACTATTGTGTGGGTATCTGTCGCCACTAACTCTACTACTGAATACAATGTTGGAATCATCACTCGGTCTCTATAAGGCGAAATATTGCCTGTTCCAAGCTGACCATAACCGTTGATTCCCTGACCATCGACACGCCCATCTTTATGGAGAACAAACAAGGATGTACCACCTGCCGCAACCATTGATAAACCTTCCTCACGTATCACGGTGATTTTCTTTTGAGCAGATTTGGACCAGCGGCCCTTTTTATCTCGAATTTTTAACTTTAATATATATTCCCCTGGAATTTCAAATATGGGCAATGTTTTTTCCCACTTATATTCAAGTATTTCACCGTCTACCGCACGACACTCGCTTGTATCATAATGCACAGTTGTCATTGTGGTGATGTGTTCAGGGTAAACCGAGAAGGCGGCTACTGGTTCGAAATCAGCCTCATCCTTTTTCGTTTGAAGGGTATTAAAGCTGAGATACAACTTGTCACTCAATGTGTAGGAATCTCCCCCTACGTGATTGAGAATTGGATGGATTTCTGAAAGGCCTTCCGTATTAACCACAAGAAACTTTTCTTCTGAACTAAGAGAATAATATTTCCAGTCTATTTTTTGTTCAGGCTCGAAATAGGCCTCAAGTTCTTTTATGTCCTGCACAACACCCATTTTTTCTTTGCGGTATTTAATTAATGCTGACTTAATAATCCCATAGTCTGATAACACATCTCTTTTATCAGCCTTTTTGGAACCACCCTTTGAAGCAAACAGTGCAACGCCAAGCGCTACTGCCGAAGCCACAATAATACCACCTATCTCGATAATCACCGAATCACCCCATAAGCTCAAAAAAATATAAAAGCATACAATAATTGAAAGACACCGCTCGAAAGCGGTGTCATATCCTAATCTAATTATAACACATTGTAAGTTTTTTCATACTACCCTTACTTAAATGCAACACCCACCTGCAAACCGCAAGCCTTTACCGTGTTATGCATCAGCATTGCAATCGTTGTTGTGCCCACGCCACCTGGAACAGGTGTCATCATTGCTGCAACTTCTTGAACTGCATCATAGTCCACATCGCCTACTATTTTGCCGTCTTCATTGTGAATACCTACATCTATGACAATAGCGCCCGGTTTGACCATATCCGCTTTTACAAAGCGCTTCTGTCCTAACGCCGCTACAATTACATCTGCTCGGCGCATCACTTCATTCAGGTTCTTTGTCTTTGAGTGACAGATTGTCACTGTTGCATTTTTTTGAAGCATCAATTGTGCCGCTGGCTTCCCTACAATATTGCTACGGCCTAAAACGACAACTTCCATACCAGTGATGTCTATGTCTTCAACTTCTAACATTTTGAATACGCCATAAGGGGTACAAGGGACTAAACAATCAACACCTTGTGACAATTTACCAGCGTTAATTGGGTGGAATCCATCAATATCCTTTTCTGGTGAAAGACATTCAATGACTTTACGCTCACTAATATGTTTTGGCAGTGGTAATTGTACCAAAATACCATGTGTTGACGCGTCTGCATTTAGGATTTCAATTTCTTTAAGGAGCGCCTGCTCTGTAATACTCTCTTCAACCGTTACCACCTCAGCAGCGACGCCATATTTTTCAGCACTTCTAGTCACCATGCCTACATAGGACAAAGATGCTGGATTATTTCCTACTATAACAACTTTAAGTCCCGCTGTGTAACCTGCGCTCTTTAAAACCTCTACTTGTTCCAAAACCTGTGCTTTAACATACTCTGCTGTCTTTTTGCCTTCTAATCGTCTCAAATGTATTCTCTCCTTTATAGGTTAATCAAACTCTGAAACATCTACCAAAAATGTTTTGCCTCACGTTTTGCATTATCTCTATTCTAATGAATTTTAGTTCCCTTAGCAACATAAAATCATCACAAGAAATTAGCCTTGAACATAATAATCATCGTCGTGTTCGTCTAAAATTCTATCCTCAGTACACTCAAGTTCTACCACAAGCGAACCAAAAACGAGATCATGCCAAGCGCGATTCTCATTGTCAATCATGATCCATATATAACCTACAGCGAAAAATGCAGCGGAGATAAACTTGCCAATACTTTCTCTAAATAGCATATCAAAAAAGCTTAAATCTTTTCCAGTTCTTCTATTGACGACCTTCATATTTAAAATGAGTTTTCCTAGCGTCGTAGAACGTGACATTAAAGCGATATACATCGCAATATAAGCAAAAATTGCAAATACAACGCTACCTTCATTATCAAACGCACCAACCGCACTGAATATATAAGCAAATCCTACCAACACCTCAATTACAAAGGCGAGAAATCGCTTTATAGGCTTAGCCGGCTTATATTTTTTTGTTTTCATGGCATTCGCCTTCCTTTCTGTCGATTTCCATCTATCAACTATACTGCTTTACTTATTTTAATTATAACCACAAACCCTTGAATAATTCTTATTAAAGTATTAAATTTAGTACACAAAAAGAACCATCCTATTGATTATATTCGGATGACTCTCTGATTGCAATATATTCAATTCACTTCAACTTACTCGTTAGGGTTCATCACGTCATTTTCTCAATTGAATTGTCACGGTCGTCCCCTTGTCCACTTCGCTGTCTAGTGCAAGTAAACCGCCATGTTGCTCTACAATCTCATTGCAAATAGCCAATCCAATACCACTGCCTGACTTCTTGCTCTGCCCTTTGTAAAACTTGTTCTTAATCAGCGGCAAATCTTCTTGCGTAATCCCTACGCCTTCATCTTGAATAGAGATATTTATGAATTCATCATCTGGAAGAATATCCACATAAATAGATTGTCCCTCAGACGAAAACTTGATTGCATTATCTAGTAAATTAATAATGACTTGCCTGAGTCTATTGCTATCCCCTTCAATTGAGATACCTTTGAACTCAAATTTCTGAACCAATTGAATACCCAGTTTATCCGCTCTAGGCTTAAACATCTGCAGTGTACTGGCAACCTCTTCATCAATCATAAAATTCTCTAAATAAAGGGTAAACCGCCCACTTTCCATACGTGAAAAGTCAAGGAGTTCATTAACCATACCAGAAAGACGTGTGGTCTCCCGTAAAATGACACTCAGTCCCTTATCCACTTGAGCCATATCATCAAAACCACCAGTGAGAATCGTCTCTCCCCATCCGGTAATTGCAGTTAAAGGGGTTCGGATTTCGTGAGAAATTGAAGAGATAAAGTCATTTTTTAGCCTTTCGGTCTTTTGTATCTGGTCTGCCATGTCATTGAGCGTATCTGCCAACACGCCTAACTCATCTTTGTAATTATTTGCAATACGCTCATTCAAATTGCCATCAGCCATTTGTTTTGCCATCGATATAATATCGTTAATCGGCCTGAGGATTGACGCGCTGAAGGTTAAACTCATAAGTAGCAACACCACAAAGATGGATAGTACAATAAATACAGAATAAACGCCCATACGATAAACCATCGCATCTGCCTTGACTAATGAAGAAATATAGCGCATCACCCCTATGGTATTACCAGAAGAATTGATTAGAGGGATAGACGCAGACATTATTTTCTCATCCGTCCCCTCATCTCTGCCATACCAATGTCCAATAGCACCTTGAAGTGATACTTGTACATCCTGCGTCGCTACTCGTGTCTCTGTATTAAAACCTCCAGAGCTATATTGAACCAATCCAGACTTATCTATAATTTGCAACTCAACAATCTGAGCATCTTCAAAATCCTTAATAATGAGCTGTGCTATTTCGTCAAAACTATAATTGTCTGTTTTCAAATACTTATTATAAAACCCAGCTGAAACAGATAATCGATTTTCCAAGCTATGGTTAACGTAGTTATAATAAAAATTACGAACAACCACCATAAACAGCAAATTAAAAACAATACTTATAGCCAGTATCGTTACTAAGTAATTTCTAACCCAGCGACGTTTAATGCCAGTTATGCCTTTTCTGCTTTTTTCCATTTATATCCCAATCCCCATACAGTGATTATAAATTGTGGGTTCGATGGATCATCCTCTAATTTCTGTCTCAGTCTTCGAATGTTTACATCCACTATTTTAAAACTTCCAAAGAAATTTTCTCCCCACACACTGTCTAAAATATATTCACGACTTAACGGCTTGCCTTCACTTTTTACAAGTGTTGCGATAATCGCAAACTCGAGTTGAGTCAGGTCAATCTCTTCATCATTCTTAAAAATTTGTCTGTTTTCAAAGTCAATCACAAATGGATCGCCTACATACTTTTCACTGGTATCTTCTTTGAGTAAATTCACACGTCTGTATAGTGAATCGATTCGTGCAACCAGTTCTTTAGGACTAAACGGCTTAACCATGTAGTCATCAGCCCCATTAATGAGTCCTGCTATTTTATCTGCTTCCTGACTCTTCGCAGTCAACATGATAATACCCATGTATTTATTCGTTTCCCTAATCTTCTTACACACTTCAAAACCATCGATACCCGGCAACATAACGTCAAGAACAGCTATGTCTATCTTGTTACGTTTGACGATTTCTAAAGCCTCTTCACCTGTTTCTGCTTCAAAAACAGTATAACCATAGCGTTTGATGTTGATAACAACAAAATCTCTAATATCAACTTGATCCTCTAATACTAAAACATTGCCCATTTGTAAGGCCTCCTAGTTATAAGATAGTGAATAATTGACGGCATTCCGCCTCAGTCAGAGTCATTGCTCTGATATTTGAATCATAGCTGCTAAGCAGCTTGCCTAAATAAACCTTGTCTAAATTTTTACCCAGTTCTAAATAACCTCTGTTCTTATAGTCTTCTTTAGATATTTCCCAATTTTTCCGCGCAACCTGCTTGATTTCCATTACGGTTGAAGCTTCGATTTTTGAATCTGCACTATAGTACTTAAATAGAACTGTGTCTGAACTTTGAACAATACCTATTTTATTATTCCAACGCGCAGGGAAGGTAAATCTATAACCACCTTCTAGGTCGTCAAAGCTATCCAGAACAGGCTTAAGTTTATCTGAACTGTCTAGCTGATTCCAAATCGTAATGTATGGTATTGGCGCTGAGGTAGGCTCATACGTATTCCCTACAGCCAGTGTTGGTATTTCTATAATACCATCGCCATTAACATCTGACGATTGTCTGCCAACTTGCCTGTAAGTCACGCTTGTAACTTTCCATTTTGCATCGAAAAACAGATTCTTCAGCGTCCCATCTCTATAAATGAAAACATCTGTAAAGCCGCTTCGCGCGCCTACTTTGGCATCTACTACAATGCCTGTGCTATTCTTGTTAACCTTTCCAATTTGAACATTTGCGTATTCGTTAATAAACCCGTCCATGTAGGTTTCAGCCATTAAACTTAAGTGTTTATCCACTAAGGTGTATAGCTTTGCCTTAGCGAAGGCCTCTGAACGGGACAATTTGACAAGTACCAGCTCATCCTGCTTATTGCCATCGACATCCCCTACAACAAATTCTGTATAAGAGTCTTTGAAAATCTCTTCATACCCATTCTCACCATGTTGGTAAACCGAGAGACCTTTGTTGAGCTGTGCGCCACTCTGCCATCCGACAACGATTTCTCTGACCCCATCGCCGTCTAAATCTGGGAAAGCAATTTTATTGACATCATAGCCAATGCCTTGAATATCGGTATTGATACGCCATTTGTCATCTTTTTTGCTAAGCACCGTCACCTTCATTGCATACTCATCAGATTCTTTCGCATGCAGTACAACCACTTCATTCTCACCATCTTGATCCAAGTCGATAAACTGAACCGATTTTTTATTATCGCCATCTAGTGGGGTTATTAACTGAATGTCTTCATTAAAGTGGGTTTTTAAAACCTGACTAATTTCTTCTAGTTCCAAGGGAAGTCTAGGCTTAGACAGCAAGTCCACGTCACTGACATCGAAGATACAACCTGTTAGCAAAAATACCGTACTGCAAAGTATCCCCAGTAGCAGACCTTGCTTTATTTTAAATTTCATGAATTTCTCCTCAAGTTAAATGATTCATCACTCTTATCATACCGATTCTTCCTCGTCATTGGGTAACAAAGCGGTTAAAAAAACAGCGCTGAATCAGCGCTGTTTAAACGTTCTATTTGGCCGATTTTACTTCAGTCCAAATTCGATTATACTCTTCAATAAAAGTGCCTGGGTCTAAAAACACTTCGAATTTATCAAGTTTATCCATTTCAGGATAAGCTGACGGATTCCCTGATACTGCTGGATCAAGTAATGCCTTAGTTTTTGTGTTAGGAGTAGAGTAGCCAATGTATTCTACATTTCTTTGAGCAACTTCAGGTCGATTCATGAAGTCAATGAATAAATGTGCCTCATCAATGTTTTCCGCACCCTTTGGTATTACCATATTATCAAACCAAAGGTTACTGCCCTCTTTCGGAAGCGCATATGCTAAATCTGGATTTTCGCCCATCATGTACATCGCATCTCCAGACCAACAAACTGCCAAAGAACCTTCACCTGAAATCATCATGTCCTTTAAATTATCCCCTGCATAAGCAAGCAATAAAGGTTTTTGTTCAATCAAACTCTGCTTTGCAGCTTCAAGTTCTTTGCTGTCTCTGCTATTCAAACTGTAGCCAAGGCGCTTAAGTGCTACCGCAATTGCATCCCTTTGGCTGTCTAGCATGACTATTTCACCTTTGTACTTTTGATCCCAAAGGATATTCCAACTGTCAACAGGTCCAGTTACGGTTGTTTTGTTATAAATAATACCCACTGTTCCCCAGAGATAAGGTACAGAGTATTTATTACCTTTATCAAAAGGCAAGTCTTTAAATTCAGGCGCAATGTCACCAAAAGTTGTAATTTTGCTCATATCAATTGGCTCAAGCAAATCTTCTTTGATCATTTTTTCAATCATATAATCTGAAGGTATTGCCACGTCGTATTTTGTGCCACCTTGTTTGATTTTTACATACATATCTTCATTTGTCGCATAAGTCTCATAAACAACTTTGATTCCGTATTCCTTTTCAAAATCACCAATAACGCTCTCGTCGATGTAGTCTCCCCAGTTATAAACATATAGGGTTTTTTGAGATTTTCCACCACTAGTACATCCACTCAGAATACCTAATATAAGCGTTACTACGAGTAATAAGGCAAGCTTTTTTTTCAACATTCCCACACTCCTTTTCAAAAACATATTTTACAATCAACTTAACGTGATTTGTCTAAAAATTGCTTATTGTCTGAAGCTTTGTTAATAATCAACAGCATAACCAATACAGTTATGAACATAAGTGTTGATAATGCATTGATAATTGGTTTGATGCCTCTTCGCGCCATAGAATAAATCGTGATAGATAAGTTGCTGACACCACCGCCTGTTGTAAAGAAGCTGACAACAAAATCATCTATGGATAGTGTAAAAGCCATCAAAAATCCTGAGATAATCCCCGGCATAATTTCGGGAATTATAACCTTTCTAAAGGCATACCAAGGGGTTGCCCCTAAATCAAGCGCTGCATTTAGCGTATCTTGATTCATTTGTCTTAACTTTGGCAACACCGATAAAATGACATACGGTATACAAAATGTGATATGCGCTATCAACATGGTATTAAAGCCAAGTTTAAAATGAAACATTGAGAACAGGGTCATTAAGGCAACACCCGTTACGATATCTGGGTTTAAAATTGGAATATTATTCACCTGCATAACTACTTTTTGACGAATTGGTTTCATATAACTAATCCCAAATGCCGCGAAAGTACCAATGACAGTCGCAATACTTGAAGCCGCTAAAGCGACCATCACTGTATAATATAAAGACTTCATGATTTGGCGATCACTTAGAAGTGCTTTGTACCACTTAAAGGAGAATCCGCCCCAGTTTGCTGTTGATTTGCCTGCATTAAATGAAAATATAATCAAAACAATAATAGGCGCATACAGAAACAGAAACATTAGAAATGTATAGATGCGTTTTACATGCTTATTTACCATATGCCAGATTCACCTCCACCACTGCGATCAGCTCGATTGAGTAGCGCAACTGTAATGAGGATGATGATCATTAGAATCATGGAAATAGCTGAACCGAAATGCCAATTTCCAACGAGCAGGAACTGTTGCTCAATCAGGTTACCAATCAAATTGAATTGACCGCCACCTAAAAGATTGGAAATGACAAAGGTACTTACAGCTGGCATAAATACCATCAAGATGCCAGAAATAACCCCTGGAATGCTGAGTGGCAGAATTATTTTTCTAAAGACAGTCTGCTTGTCGGCACCTAAATCCTCTGCCGCTTCAATGAGCTGCTTATCGATTTTTGTTAAAATTGTATAGATTGGAAGCACCATAAACGGTAAGAAATTGTATACCATACCTAGTAAGATAGCGCCTTCATTATAAAGTAGCGTAACACCATGAATATTGAAAAAACCAAGTAGTTTATTTATAAATCCGTTTTTGCCGAGAATCGCCATCCATGCATATGTTCTAAGCAGAAAGTTCATCCACATAGGCAAAATAAATAGGGTTACCGCAATCTTTTGAACAGCTGGTTTCATTTTAGACAAGATCATTGCCATAGGGAAACCTAGCAATATGCAAATGACCGTCGCTTCCGTAGCTAGTAACAATGAACGCCATAAAACCTCCAAATAGAGCGGATCCAAAAATTTCTGATAGCTCTCGATGGAGAAAGTCATGCCATTCTGTTCGAATATAACAATACTGTAGACAAAGACCAATATGAGCGGGACAACTACAAATATGGCACTCCACAGTAAATAAGGTGCGGCGCTAAATCGCTTCAGCATCGTTAATTTGCTCTTCTTTTCTCATAATATGAAGATCGTCAGGCGTTAAAAGGAGTCCCACTTCTTCGCCTTCAGCAGATGATTTTGTACTATGGACCATCCAAGTTCTGTCACCTTCAATGATGTGCATTTCATAGTGAACCCCTTTGAATACAACTGAGTCCACAATACCCGTTAATAAACCTTCAGACTTTGGTACAATCTCAATATCCTCAGGACGAATTACGACATCTACTGGTTCGTTGGTTCTAAAACCGGTGTCCAGACATTTGATGCTTCTTCCTGCAAACGCTACCCAAAAATCTTCTTTCATTGTACCTTCAAAAATATTGCTTTCTCCTATAAAGTCAGCAACAAACGCATTGATTGGTTCGTTATAAATATTGACCGGACTGCCAATCTGTTGAATTTTACCTTTATTCATGATGATAATCTTATCTGACATAGTCAGTGCTTCTTCCTGATCGTGGGTAACATAAATAAAAGTGATGCCGAGTTCTTGTTGCATGTATTTCAATTCTAATTGCATTTCTTTTCGAAGTTTTAAGTCCAGTGCACCCAGTGGTTCATCAAGCAAAAGCACCTTTGGCTCATTGACCAACGCTCTAGCAATAGCAATCCTTTGTTGCTGACCGCCGCTGAGTTGATCGATGGCGCGCTTTTCAAAACCGCTTAAGTTAACCAGTTCAAGCATTCTTTCAACACGTTTTTTAATGTCTGCTTCTGAAAACTTCTTGATTCTCAATCCAAATGCAATATTCTCATAAATATTCATGTGCGGAAAGAGTGCATACCTCTGAAAAACCGTATTGATTGGTCTAAGATACGGTGGCAGTTTGGTTATATCCTTGTCTTCAAATAAAATTTGACCAGAATCCGGTGTTTCAAAACCGCCAATCATTCTGAGTGTCGTCGTCTTGCCGCAGCCACTGGGCCCTAAAATCGTCAAAAACTCATCGGATTTTACCCAGAAGTCTATATTATCAACGACGCGTTCGCCATCGTAAGATTTTACGATATTTTTCCCATGAATGATTTTTTTCTTCATTACGCCCTCCAATAGCTTACCCAACGAGATGTTTATCTAGAAATTCGGTGGGGTTGCCACCATTAAAATCTTGGCAGATGTCTTGCCGATGTTGACGATTGTATGATCTACCTTCGTCTTATAATAGAAGCTTTCGCCTTTTTTAGCTTTAAATTTCTTGCCGCCAAGTACCACAGCAATATTGCCCTGAATCACATAACCAAACTCTTCACCTTGATGTGGATCATCTTCTATAAAAGAGCCACCTGGTTCAATATCTAGTAAAATGGGTTCCATCATGTTCTTCTGCGCATTAGGGATAATCCATTCCAGTTTATAACCTAATTCCTCGTCCTCAGTTTCAAAAACATCTGCCTTTGTGAAGACGATTTTATCGTTTTCAGTTTCATTAAAAAATTCTTTTAAGTCTGTACCGAGGCACTCTAGAATATCAACCAAACTAGCGATGGATGGTGAAGTCATGTCTCTTTCAAGTTGTGAAATAAAGCCCTTCGATAGCTCGCAACGGTTTGCTAGTTCTTCTTGGGTTAGAGAGTTCTTCAATCTAAGCCGCTTGATCTTTTCTCCGATTTGCACGTTTACCTCCTCCAAACAAAAAATAATAAACCCATAGTTTTTTCACTAAAGTTTATTATTACTAAACCATAAGTTTCGACTTATTATACTCTAATTTTGTATACACAGTCAAGTTTCTATACAAACAATCAAACACGCTCAAAAAACAGGCTATAGGCGTTGCCCTTAGCCTGTTTGAGTGGCATTCTTTTGCTTGTCGGTAACATACACGTATAAAGTAAACAAGCCACAGAAAATTAAGCCAAAATAGTAGCTGATTCCTCTCCAAAGCAGTATTGCCATCGCTAATAAATGCGAACTAAAGATACTGCCTAAGAGTAGAGAAAAGCCCACTTCTGAGGCCCCTGCTGTTCCAGGTGACGGAATAAATGAAACCGCCATGTAGAGCATCGCCTGCAGAGAAATAATATCTAAATACGACACACCCCGTAGTCCTAGTGCTAAGTAAACCCAGTAGGTAATACTAAAGAACACGGTGAGCTGAAGAACTGATAGTCCAAACAACTTCAATGTATTAAATACATCTTCGTGGAACTGGCGCATCGCACCTTGATATTCTTCTGTTAGGTGAATCATACGTTCATAGGCTTTCTCTCTGTGTTTAATGACTTTAATTTTATAAAGTCCTTCTATCACCACATGTCCTATTATTTGAAACTGTTTTGGTCTGAAAGCCATAAGTATAATCATGGTGAGTCCAATCACATTGATTGTTAGCCCTAGTAAAACAAATGTGGTAACCGCTTTAACATCGACTAATAAATTAGGTATTCTAAAGAAGAAAAGTGCCATAGAATACAAAGTCACAGTAATTTGAAAAAGTAAAAACTTGCTTACAAGCACCGCCGTTGCATTGCCAATAGGCATTTGGTCCTTGCCTAGCTCATAAAGCTGCATGGGCTGTCCACCACTGGCAAACGGCGTTAAAAAACTGTAGTATTGTCCAATAATGGTCGTTTTAAGCGCTGACCAAAACTTCATTTCAGGATTAACCTTTTTAATCAGATTATCCATCATGAGGGCTTCAAGTCCCCAATACACAAACATACAGCAAAGTCCCATTGCTAAGAATCTAGGATCGGCCATTTTGATGGTGCTGTAAAATGTTTGAGGGTCCATGCTGCCAAACAATACCCGAAACGACAGGTACATGATTAGTGCTAAGACTATATAATTTATCCACTTCTTTTTCATAATATCACCTGGACCTTATAGGAGGTCTAATATATACCGCCCAATCTTGTGGGGTTCCATTTCTGTCTTTATTTCTTCAATGTTGCGTTTAATTTGGTCAAGATTTTCTAGGTCGTTCAAAGACTTCTGAATCACATCGCTTAAACTATCTCCTTTTTCAAGCAAAATACCAATACCTGTGTCTTTGATAAATTTGATATTTTCCTCTTCTTGGCCTACTTTGGAACGTTTAAGTACCATAGGTACGCCTTTATTGATAGCTTCAAATAAAGTAGCCCCGCCCGGCTTGGTAACAATGATGTCAGAGTCATCCATCAATTTGGCTATTTCAGTCGTATAACCGAGTATTTCTACATTTTTGTAAACCCCGGTAGCCGAAAGTTCATCGAATAGACTCTGGTTATTACCAGTAATGACAACTGTTTTAATGTTGTCCATTTTGTCAAATTTATCGAGGAGCTCGGAGGTGATCTTCACCTTGTCCATAGCACCGCCCATAATGAGCAATTGCTTATAACTGCCTTCTTTTTCCTCTTTTGGTGTCAAGAAATCCTTTTTAACCGGAATGCCAGTTACCTTGATACGGTCTTTTTCAATCCCTTTACTGACGAGCTTGTCTTCAATAACTTTACAAGGGACAAAATAGAGATCCGTATTATTGTGAATCCACTCCCAACTGTCTACCACGTCTGTTATGGTTGTGATTAAGGGAATGTTTAAGTCGTACTTTTCCTTCACTCGGGATACAAACCCTGAGCAAAGTGGGAAGGTTGAAATGATAATCTGTGGATTAACACTTTCAATGTACTCTGCAACCTTCTTTAAAAATATATTGTAGATAGCTTCATCAATCATATTTTTCGGTGTATCTTTTTTAATATTGTAAATGACGTTATAGATACTTGGATGCTTCTTTGTCAACATATAGTATAAATCAAAAAAATATTCCTTAGTTTTAGGTGTAGAAATCTCCAATATATCTTTAACAATCACATTTAAATCCTTATTTTCTTCCATGAGTTGCTCTCTTATTGCATTCGCAACAGAATCGTGACCCATTCCAAAAGAAGATGTTAACACAAGAATATTTGATTGTTCACTCATCTGCTTCACCACCATTAAATCAACACTTCTTCCTCGAGAATCAAATGACTGGATAAATCGACTATTTTATCTACTGAATAGTGCTTGGAAATACTCTGCATGTTTTCAATCATGGTTACATAAAGATCTCTATCCATAAGCAGCCTATCCATTTGGTTCTTTAACTCATCCAAATCTCTCACGTGAATTGCCGCTCCAGAACTGACCAAAAACTCAGTATTTTCAAATTCTTGTCCTGGAATTGCAAACGGTATAATCATTGGAATTTGTTTTGATAATGCTTCCGTTGTTGTCAACCCACCTGGCTTAGTCACAATAACATCACATTCGTCCATTAATTGCGGTACATTTTTGGTAAAACCAAGAATCTTTAATTTATTTTCTTTAACTGCATACGCATATTTTTCTTTAAGCATGCTTTGCAAGGACTCATTTTTGCCACAAACAACCGTCAAATGGTACCGACTGTCTGCGTCAACAGTCATACACTTAACTACTTTCGCGATGTCCTTAGAACCCATGCTGCCACCCATAATAAGGACTTCAAAGCGTTCTTTGTCCATACTGATTATTGGACGCTCACCGCAGTTTTGAAACTCCGCCTTCACAGGAATCCCAAATGGGAAAACTTTCTCTGGCGGGATTTTCATGTCCACTAAGGATTCTTTGGTATACTCACTACCAGTTATGTAAGCATCAACATGTGGAGATACGTAAGCATAGTGCGCTTTGAAATCGGTAACCACAGACATAAACGTACAGTCAATTTTTTTACGAGCCTTCAAGTCGCTAACAATGCCGACTGCAAAGGGATGAGTGCTGACAATCATGTCGGGTTCAATATCCATAACCTCTTCCAACACACGATTTTTAACCATCACTAGGCCATACCTTAAAAAACGATTGTTAAAGCTCTTTCGATTGAACATTTTATACATTGCACCATAAATGAGAGGCAAATTGTTTGCCAACATCTTATATCCGTCTGACATGACAGTATTGAGGGCCTTGTTAGTCTCTTTGAATAAGTCCATGGTGTAAGGTGCATAGCCGTGTTCTTCGAATTTGTCAGCAAGAGATTTTGCAGCCTGATTGTGCCCTTCGCCCGTAGACGCCGTTAGAATAAGCACTTTCTTCATACAACATCCTCCTGTTCTTTTTGTAGTACGCACAAATGCGCACTCTGTTATAATTGTATTATAGACGCCACATATTAAAAGGAAGTTCTATTTATATTAAAAAACGATTAATGTACTTTTATTTAAAGCACAGTATCATTTCTATTATATCACATTTTATTCAGGAGGTTCTATGAAACCCTTTCAAAATATCACTTGGTTAGTCGCCTTAACCACTGTCCTATTTGGTCAAATTTACTTCAAACCCTTCTACACAGACTTCCGCTTTTCTTTAGGTGTCGTGGTATTCGGTATTTTTCTCCTTCTCTACGAACAGAAAGTTTTAGATATTACGTTAACGGTTGTTAGCATCTTAAGCTTTCGAGTCGGTTTAGCATTTTTCTCCGGAATGCCTCTAACCACTGCAATGGCAAGCCATTTACCCGCTGCACTTTACTATGTTTTGTTCGCAGCGCTCATTACTTTAGGCAAGAAAAAAATTGCCCTTAACAACCCTTTTGTTGTTTATATGTTATTAGTTTTGGCAGATTCCAGTTCAAATGGATTTGAGCTCTTGCTTCGAGCAGATTTAAACCCCATCACACTCGATCTGAAACTTCAGTCTATAATCCTAACTGCCGTTATTCGATCTTCGTTGATTTTAATTGGCTTCTTTCTAATTAAATTCTATCCTGAGATGTTTCACAAGGAAGCGGAGAAACGAAAAATGGCTACTTGGATTCTCCATCAGTCCAAACTATACAACGAAATTATATTTATTGGCAAATCTGAAGCGGATATTGAAAAAGCTATGAAAAATAGCCACAGCTTATACCAAATGGCCAAAAGCCTTCCCACTAAAGAGATGTCAGTAACTACTCCACCACCAGAACTTTCAAAGCAGGCGCTTTCAATTGCCAGGGACATACATGAAATCAAAAAAGATTATAAGAGAATTCGCCAAGCCTTAACAGCACTGCTTCCGAAAGATTTGCCATTAACACGTCCCAGCGCCAAAGAACTGATTCAATTTCTATGCGATGACCTAGAAGCCTATAGCCTCAGTTTAAATAAAACGATTCACATTCATCATCAATTAGAGGATTCACTGCCTGAAAATCACTTATTTGATTGTTTGAGTCTGATTAACAATCTTGCAATCAACGCCATTGATGCGACAATGTCTGAAGGTGATATTTGGCTCAGCTTCTGCGCCAGTTATGAAAACTGGAAGCTCATTATAAGCGATGATGGTACTGGCATTTCAGAAGAAGAACTAGCACTTATTTTTGACCCTGGCTACTCTACCAAATTTGATCCTAAATCAGGAGAAATGTCTACTGGAATCGGTTTAGCACAGGTTGAGTATATTGTAAAAACCAAACTAAATGGTACAATACAAGTGCATTCATCTTTAGGAAAGGGCACCTGTTTTACAATTACATTTCCTAAAACCGAGTAGGAGGTTACCTTTATGAGCTTTGATTTTTACATAGTTGATGATGACCGTTCTGTCAGAAAAATGTTAATGCAAATTATTGAGGGTCATTTTTGCGACGCTTCTATCCTCCAAAACGACGACCCTTGGATGGCTGTGCAAGATATACTCAAGTATCACCCAGACTTGGTACTATTGGATTTACTCATGGGCGAACTAGATGGCATAGAGGTCGCTCAGCGTATTCGACAAGGTAATTTTAGAGGGCGCATCGTCATGCTCTCCGAGGTTACTGACAAGGAAATGGTTGAAAAAGCCTATGATGCCGGTGTAGATGATTATATTAGCAAACCGATTAACGTAACCGAAGTGTGCCGAGTCGTCAAAAGAAATCTGGAACATCTTCAACTTAGCAGTTATGTGCGTTTAATGGGCACACCTCAAGTGTATGCAAGTCCAAACGTTCACAAATCAGATACGTCAAAAGTTAAGTTACATATTAACAATCTCTATAAAGATTTAGGAATTATTGGCGAACTTGGTACTGACGAATTAGCATTTTGGGCAATCGCCTGCAGTACAGGTGAATTTCCCATTACTCAAACCAGTTTTACGCTCTCAGAATTTTACCAATGGCTTAAAGACAACTACCCCGCCTACCAGAACGGTTCCATTAGTTTAAAAGGCATAGAGCAACGCATTCGAAGACTTATTATCATAGTAACAGAAAATATAGCACATATGGGCATAGAAGATTTTTCGGGTTATAAATTCGAAAAATACTCAACTGCTCTATTCAATTTCAAAACAATTAAGCTTGAAATGGATTACATTAGAAACCCTTCGGTTACCAAAGGAAAAGTGGATGCCAAGCGTTTTCTAGATGGTTTTCTCAACATAGTGGAATAATCTGAAAAATGAAATGTTATATTTTAAATCCTGTATTATTGTGTAGGATTTCGTAGGCCCCCCTTTATCCTTAAGTCATACTTATAGATAAAGGGGGTCTTTCAGTGAAAGACAAAAAACTGTCACTAACTGCAAAAATTTTTATCGGTCTTATTTTAGGTTTAATCTGCGGTCTCGTGCTCTACCCAGTCAAAGACGTAGCGTTTGTGAACAACTGGCTCATTGGCTTTGGTTTCAACCTAGTTGGTAAAATCTTCATTAACGCAATCAAATTGATGGTCGTTCCACTCGTATTTGTATCACTTGTTGTTGGCGCTTCTTCTATGGGCGACATTAAGAAACTTGGTCGTGTTGGCGTAAAAGTAATGGGACTTTACCTTGTCACAACAGCCGCTGCCATTACATTAGCAATTACTTTGGCAACGTTTATCAACCCAGGTCTTGGTCTTGACATGTCCGCACTTGCTAAAAGCGAATACACCATCAAAGATCCAGTACCACTAGTCGATGTATTCTCCAATATGATCCCTACCAATCCTATAGCGTCTATGGCTAATGGTGATATGCTACAAATTATCGTTTTCGCCATTCTCTTTGGTACTGCAATGACACTGGTTGGGGCACGTTCTGCTAAGCTCAGAGCATTCTTCGAAGAAGTGAATGAAGTGAACTTAAAAGTTGTAGAAATGATCATGACAATTGCACCATACGGTGTCTTCTGTCTCATGGCAAAAACTTTTGCAACCCTTGGTTACAATGCAATGATGCCTATCCTCGCATACATGGCAACCATTCTTATAGCACTTTTACTTCAAGTTTGTGTGGTTTATAACGGTTTGCTTGTATCATTTACGCGTCTTAACCCAATCACATTTATCAAGAAATTTTGGCCTGTCATGTCTGTCGCTTTCTCAACTTCAAGCTCCAATGCGACACTGCCACTTAATATGAAGACTGTCCACGAAAAACTTGGTGCCTCTAAGGAAATTTCATCCTTTACCATTCCGCTTGGTGCAACCATCAACATGGATGGTACTGCTATCATGCAGGGTGTTGCTACAGTGTTCATCGCTCAAGTCTTCGGTATCGGCCTTGGCATCAATGACTACCTCATGGTTATTTTAACAGCAACGTTAGCGTCTATTGGTACTGCCGGCGTTCCTGGTGTTGGTCTGGTTATGCTCTCTATGGTACTCCAACAGGTTGGTCTACCAGTTGAAGGGATCGCCCTTATCATAGGCGTTGACAGAATTTTGGATATGAGCCGTACTGTTATTAACATTACTGGTGATGCCGTTTGTACGCTGATTGTTTCAAAATCTGAAAATGAGTTTGATGAAGATATTTTCTACGACAGAAAAGTTTACACCCATGAAGATGTCGCTTAGTCCCACACTTAATTTGCCCCAAATAACACACCATAGCACCACAAAAAGTCCCGAGATCAATGATCTCGGGAC
>JBGSUZ010000444.1:0-2397 GCA_041753235.1 Acidaminobacteraceae bacterium | reverse complement strand
GTACCGCCAGCACTCAGCACAGATGCCCCTAAAGTACTTTTAGGCTATACGAAGGGCATGGAACTATTAAAAAACGCAAACTACTCAGACATGACTAAAAACACCTTTTTAAGAGAGGTGACCAAACTTTCCTCAATGGGCATTATTCGAAAGTATGAAACAACTGCCTATAGACCGGGAAGCGCTATTACTGGTAACGAAGCCATTGCGATGCTGATTAATGCTAGAAACAGAGAAGCCAATGTTCAAAGAAGAGTGTCAGCGGCTTCGACTGGACTTAACGCGACGGCGCTCAAAGCACTGTACAATACAGAGTACGCTCGAGAGGCACAAACTTTGAACATCGTGCCCCTAGCAGAACAGATAGACTTAGACAAAGCTGTAAACCGTGAAAAATTAGCAGTTTGGGCGGCGAGAGCGGCGAACTTAGTACCGAATTTCAACGATTTGACAGGTGTGTTCTCCTTTAAAGACGCAACGGATGTATCTCCTCAGTACAGAAATATTATTGAGACCATGATTGGCGACAAAATGATTTACCTGCCAAACGATCAAAAATTCCATCCGAAAGCAGCCATGACGCGAGGCGAATTTGCTAAGACCTTGGAGCATATGTCAGATAAATTTATGACCAACTTAGGGTTAACGTCAGAGTTTGGACTTGTTATTGGCAAGAAGACAATGACAGAGATTCAAGCCGGCGCAAAGGTTCAAAAAACGATTCTCACCGTTAAGAGCATCGACGGCAAACTGAATCAAATCATTAGCCAGTACAACCCTAAGACTAAAGTACAGAATGAATATGTCAGCTATAGAAATGGCGTTATTTCAGACTCGCGTCAAATCATCATAGGCGATGAAATCTCCTATCTCATGAAAGGCGATCAAGTTTATTACGTGGAAGCCCTTAATGATGATACGATTTTAGACAAAATGAAGGAAGCGGCGGATAATGGCGACGGCATTAGAGCGCATTTTGGCAGCGTGGGTAATGTAATCTCTCAGAGCCGCTATGAAAATGGCAAGAACATCGATTCAAAACGTATTCGCTTGAAAGATTTTGATGGCAATGTCTATGATGTAAACATTGAAACTGACCCTAAGACTGGGGTGAAAAACGACATCATCGTTTACAAAAATGGTGTTGGCGGCGGCAGTAGCCTTTTAAAAGAAGGCGATAGCGTGGAGTACTACGTTAAAGATGATAAAACGATGATTTATATGAAGGTATTGCCAGCAATCAGTAAAGATGTAACGGGGACGTTAAGAACCCTTGGCGCCAGCGATGCACTCAAGACAGACACAGTCAGTATCTATGACTACAATGATAAGATTGTGGAGTACCCAGTGGCGCAACATGCGCTGGTAACGATTAATGGCAATTTTGCAAGGCTAAAGGATTTGCAAATGGGTCAGGATGTGACCATGACAGTCCAAAACGGCTACATTACAAAAATTGTGACGGAAACCTTCACGGAGAATCCAGCAGCCATTACGGACTACGGAAAAATGCGTATGGGTTCTATTTACTACTTATATACTGACTCAATTCTCTTTGATTTGAATGACGGTAAGCGCGCTCAGTACATGGTACCGTCAAGCACACAAATTATCAGAGATGGCGTCATGACGACCATGAGAGCCCTCAAAGAAGGCGATCAGGTCAAATTGTATTTCAGCGACATTTACTCGAATAAAGTAGACCGAATTGAAGTAGAAGGCGTAGAACGCTTAATTAGTCAGGTTTATAAGGGCAAAATTGAAGAAGTTAACGCTACGTCAGGCACTATGACGCTTTCTGACCCTTATGTGCTCAAAAATACAGGCTGGGCAGCAAGCGATCAATACATGATTGACATTCCTTACTCGGAAAAAACCATGATTTACAACAATTCGAGCCAAGTGAGACCAAAGGACTTTGGCAAACTGTATAAAGACAAGACTGCCTATGTGGTGGTTGAGGAAAATTACGGCACGGAAACGGCAGTCAAAGTAACGGTTCAAAATGGTGGTGAGTTGTTAACTTACGACAGCATAGACAAAATTGACAACACATTAGCGAGCATGGAGCTATATAATAAGGAAAACTACAAATTTAACGCAGGCACGATTGTCGTAAAAGATGGTCGTCTAATAGACCCGGGTCGCATTCGTCGCTTTGACAGTGCGTACGTGATTGGAGATTACTATAACGGCAACAAAACTGCCAATGTGGTTAAATTGGTCACACGGGCAGAAAGTATTTTTGATAACATGTACGTCGGTGCGCTCTATCAAGTTGACACCAACAGCATGCTATTCAAGAACTATACAAAAATGAGCGGCAATCAATGGGGAACTGTTGAACAAAATACGTCTAGACGATTCTACTACACAACAGACACAGCCATCGTCAAC
>JBGSUZ010000443.1:0-3620 GCA_041753235.1 Acidaminobacteraceae bacterium | reverse complement strand
GGCATATGAGCCTAGGTTTTAAGCTTGCAATGATCAACGCAATTATGATTGTTGTTATAATTGGTGGTATCTTTATTGTTGCAACAGAAAAAGCAAATGAAATCATTCAAAAAGAAGTCATGCAAAAATTTACAATTATTAGCGAAAAAATTACAGATAAAGTATCCATGGCAAATAATAATGTAGAGTCTTTTGCCAACATCATTGCCAATACCGAAAGCATTAAGCAATATGGAGATTTCATCAGTAAAGTAAGCGCTGTAGATAACAGTGCGCCAGCAACGGATGTACTTAATTCATATGTTAAGGCTAACCAAACTTTGTTGGATGGTATTTTTATCACCGATAAAAATGGCATTGTTACAGTTGACGGCGCAGGCGGGAAATACATAGGCCAAGGCTTCATTGACAGAGGCTTCTTCCAACAAGGAAAAGGCGGCAAGCCAACTTGGAGCGATGTTTATCTTTCTAAGATTGACCAAAAACCAGTTAAGTTCTTTTGCATTCCATTAAAAGATTCAAAAGGTGCGACAGCAGGTACTATTATCGCTGTTGTAAAAATCGATTTTATTAATAAATTGCTAGACGAAATTAAAATTGGAAAGACTGGCGAAGTCTATCTAATAGACACTAAAAAAGATTTTGTTTATCACCCAGACCCAGCTATGCGACTTCAAAACGTGGCGAAACTCGAAAACTCTAACCTTATTGGTGCTATTGCTAACTTGGCAGCAGGTTCTAGCAATCAAATTGTATATGAGCAAAATGGCAAAGTGAGATTGTGTAACTATACACCAATGGGAAATAATACACTACTAGTAACGATTGATGAAACGGAAGTGCTTGAACCAGTCAGCAAACTCAAACTAACACTTGCAGGCTTCGGTGCTGTTTTCATTCTATTTGGTATAATCTCAGCAGTGCTGGCTTCTCGCTTAATTACAGTTAAAGTTAAGAAGATGCAGGGCCTCATTCACGAAGTAGAAAAAGGGAACTTAACCGTTGACGTGAACCATAGCAACCGCGTTAAAGGTGATGAGATTCACATGATGGAGCGATCGCTAGGCGCTATGATTGACTCCCTAAGAGAATTAGTGTCTGACATCAACAATCAGTCACATACAATTAAAAACTCAGGTGACCAGCTATCTATGGCTTCTGATGAAGGTGCTAGAGCAGCACAAGATATTTCAGAAAAAATTCAAGAAATGGCAGTTGGCACCCAAGAGCAAACACGATTTGCTGACGATACTGACCGATTAGTTAAAGCTATGATAGAACAGCTTAAAGAAGTAGTAATTGAAATGGACCGACTCGTTGCAGATGCCAACATTACCATTGACAGTGCAAAAGAAGGTCAAGTCGTTATAGGACAAACAATCAATCAAATGAATAACATTAAAACAAGTTCTGATGAATCCTTAGCCGTAATGGTTAATTTGATTCATTCCTCAAAAATGATCGGCAACATTACAGAAGTTATTTCAAGCATTTCTGACCAAACCAATTTACTGGCATTAAATGCGGCTATTGAAGCGGCTAGAGCTGGAGAGGCAGGAAGAGGCTTTGCGGTTGTTGCAGAGGAAATTAGAAAGCTGGCTTCCCAGTCCCAAGAATCTGCTAACAATATTGGAAAGATTATTAAAGAAATTCAAACTGAAATTGATAAAGCCAACGAAATTATACAATCAGAGGGCACTCAAGTAACAGAAGGGATTAAAGTTATCGAGTCCACTCAGGTCAAGTTCAATGAAATCATTTCAAAGGTCCATGAAACAGCTGAAACAATCATGACGGTTTGGGGCTCAATTTCAGCGACAGAAGCGTCAGGTTCAGAAGTATTAGAAGCAGTTGAGCGCATCAGTACAATTATTCAGAATATGGCAGCAAATGCTCAAGAAGTATCCGCTTCAGCGCAAGAACAAAATGCTGTATCTGAAGAAATATCTGCATCCGCTACTCAATTGACAAGCATAGCAGACGATTTAACACAAGTTATCAAAAAATTTAAAGTAAACTAAACGATAAATTTAGACCGGCTGCTCCTAAGCCGGTCTTTCTTATTGTATAATGGAGCATAACCCTTAGAATCATTTAATGGAGGTGTTAACTTTGGGACTAGAAGAAGATTTTCAAAGTGCACTAAAAAAAGGTCAAAAAGAATACGCAAAAAATAAAGCCGAAGGTGTATCTGGACACCTACCTTCATTGGAAGGTCTACTAAAGGACATGGAGATTGTTTCAAATGTTCAGCTCGGCATTATTGAAATACCCTTAAAAAAAGTAATTGGCAGTTACTCCAATAGTCGCCGTATCGCATTTGCTAAGAATTTTATGCCTGTGAATAGTGGCGTTGAATTTAAAAGCAAATGGATGGCCGTTTGTGATGCGCATGTGACGGAAGGGCTAAGAGACCCCGTTAAAGTTTACGAGTTCATGAACTGGTATTACGTCATGGAAGGCAACAAACGCGTTTCAGTACTCAAATACTTCAATGCATACTCAGTCATGGCACAGGTTACGCGTCTGATTCCTAAAAGAGATCCAGAAGACGAAAACATAGAAAAATACTATGCATTTTTAGAACTCAACAAAAAAACGGGCTATCTGGACTATTGGTTTTCAAAGGTGAGTCGTTTTCATCGGTTTATGGCTTTATTAGACCATTATGAGCCCGTGCTGACGCTTCATGACAATAAGTATAAGCACTTTGACTCCTTTGTCTTTCAGCCATTTAGGAAGCTATACAAAGAGGCTGGAGGCGATGAGGTTCGTCATACGACCACAGGTGATGCTTTTTTAGAGTATGCCCGTGTCTATGGTATGGAAAATGTCCTAGATGAAGTAAAACAAATAGAACCTATTCGGCATTTAGTAGAAGAATTACAAGCTAAAACACGAGAAGACAGAAATTATATAACCGAAGAATTAGATGAACCCGCTAAGGCAGGCTTATTTGCTTCGCTTACAAATTTACTACGAACACAAAAACGCTTAAAAATTGGATTTGTCCACGCGCGTAACCCAGAGGATTCAGGTTGGACGCTTGCTCATGATCTAGGCCGCATTGAATTAGAGGCAAGTATGCCTGAAGAAGTGGAAACCTATGTCATTTATGATGCACCTGAGTCTGTGGAAGCAGTAGATACCATACAAAGTCTTGTAGACAAAGGGATGGACGTTATTTTTACGACCTCAGAGATTTTTAGAAAGCAAACTTTGCGCTGTGCATTAGAAAATCCAAATGTTATGTTTTTTAACTGTTCGGAAAGTCGACCCTACCTTCACCTAAGTAATTATTATGGAAAAACCTTTGAACCTAAATATCTCATGGGCCTTTTGGCAGGTATGTATACCCGTTCAGATCAAATTGGGTATTTAGGAACGATCCCAAATGCAGAAAACAGAGCCTGTATCAACGCTTTTGCAATAGGTGTAAAAACGGTTAATCCAAATGCGCAAGTACATGTTGCTTTTAGTTCAAACTGGAATCAAGCTTCTCGTTCTGAATCGGCAGAAGAGTTGCTTCTAGACTGCGGTGTAGACCTAATTGCTAATAAAGTACTGCTTGAAGAACGGATGGAAACTGAGCTATTGAGAAAAAGAGGGGTCTATGCCTA
>JBGSUZ010000442.1:0-4303 GCA_041753235.1 Acidaminobacteraceae bacterium | reverse complement strand
ACGAAAATAATATGGAAGCAAGATTTGTTACCTCATGGGCAACGCCAAAAGAAGATGTTATAGAACTACTGAGACTTTTAAAAGAATTAAAAAAAAGCTAATAGACATATAAAAGGGAATAAACAGGAATGACAAGGAGCCACAAGTGGCTCCTTTATTTTTTTCTAGGTATAAATCTTCCGGTTCTCGTCATATAATCAATATAGCATTTACCATAATAAAAACGAAGGGAACAATATACTATGAATGTGTTGTTGTTAATATTTAGTCCAGCGGGTAGCAATGCAAAAGTGGCAATGAAAATTAAAGAAAAACTGATAAACAAAGGACATGAAGTTCAATTACTAGACATTACGGGAAATCATGAAATTTTTAAGAAAGGTGAGATAACTGAGTATTTTGAGAAGCGTGTAAAGAAACACGACGTTATATGTATTGGATCGCCGGTGTATGAAAAGCATATTGAAATGTATGTAAAGAATATATATGATAACTTACCTGCGCCCGATGAGAAATGGGGACCAATGGCTATTCCGTTTTTTACATATGGAGGAATCTCATCTGGCATTGCACTGAGAGAGGCAGAAAAAATACTACGAAAAAGTGGAAGACAAGTAATCGCTGCAATGAAAATAGAGTCATCACACATTGTAACTGAAAAACTTAAAACGCGGGTAAATGTAAACATGCCCGGGGAAGAAGCAGATATTGTAATCGATGACCTAGTTGACCGAATATGTACTGGAGCAGAATGCAAAGTATCGAATTTAAGTAAAGAACTAAATTATCAAAAGACAAAAGAAAAAATAGTATGTGCAATAATGAAAGAGCAGATGCTTCATAGGAAAATGTATGGCAAGCTTGAAGTACAAGGCGATTTGTGTTGTTCATGCCAGAAATGTATTGAAAAATGCCCTATTCAAAGGATTGAGCTAAAAAACGGTAAAGCGTGTATGATAAATACATTTCCAGAATGTATTCACTGTTTTTCATGTGTAAATGTATGTACGGAAAACGCAATAACATATGAGAATGGGGATATCGGTTGGGCAAAAATTGAGAGAATTTTTAGCAAAGTGGCTAAAGAAGGGAGTATGTTTAAAAGTGAAGAAACACCAAGATCTATCGTATATCCAAGATTGAATAAATAGGAAAAAAAAGCGCAGAATCTCAACTAGATTCTACGCTTTTTTTATGTGAGCTTACTCTGCTGTATCAATGTTTGAAACAGTTACTTCGGATATGGATGTCGTTTTAGCGGATGGGATTACTTTTTTGCCAAATTTCATTTCAATCACCAAGATACTCAATACAATTAGCGTTGCACCAATCATCTGAATCCAATTGAGTGTCTCCCCAAAGAGAATAAACGCAAGTACGACTGTAATGACTGGCTCTATTGCGGATATGATGGACGCCTTTGTTGCGCCTAAAATTCGAAGCCCCATTGCGAAGGTGAGTATGGAAATAATGGTTGAAAAAATACTGAGTGTGGCGATGACACCCATAATATTAGGCGCTGTGACCAGCATCATTTTTCCATTGATAAGGCTATAAGCGAATAAGAATATGCCACAACTTACGGTGGTATAAGTCGTGACCACCATAGGTGGTATGTCCTTAAGCATCTTTTTACCAATAATCACATAAATGGTGTAAAAGAGCGCCGACAGAAATACAAGAAATACGCCAAATGTCGTCACATGGGCCGAAGGTTCCCAGAACAAGAGTGTACAGCCCACAGCTGTAAATAATAGCGCATAGACAACATTTTTAGTGATTTTTTCTTTAAAGACAAAGTACGCACCAAATGCCACCATGATTGGATTCACCTGAAAAATGAGTTGTCCAATTGAAGGCGATATATGATTGAATGCTTCAAAAAAGATGGAAGACTCTAGTGCGTAGAGCAGCCCCATCAGAAGCAATTTCAAACTCGTTTTCATATCCGTATAAAGTTTAATCTGTTTACTTAGGCAATAAATAATAAAAAATGAGCCCGCTATCAAAAAACGATAGGTTAAGATAGTCTCTGCATTCATACCTTGATCTAGTGAAAATTTAGCTAATAAGGGGACTATCCCAAAACCAAAAGTAGAGATTAAAACTAGCAGATGCCCCTTATACGATTTCATCTGAAATGGCCTCCCTTCTTGCGGTGAAGTAGTCACGCATATACTCGCCACACTTGCTTTTTAAATTACCAGTATCTCTTAATAGCAGAGACGAACAGCCATTATGGCAGCTTACCGCTTTATCCGAGAACCAATGTGGACACTTGGTACAATTCTCGTTAACATCGTTTCGCCAAGTATTGAAAGGTTCACCGTTTTCCCAAACATCTCTAACGTTGCTCGTTGCTATGTTTTCTGTTTCTCCATGATAAATAAAGCAAGGGCTAATATTCCCCTGTACGGATATGTATAATGTACTTCTGCCTTCTGAACAGCTCATTATTCTAAATTCTTCATCGTTTATTTCATAAATCTCTTTTGCTTCAGGCATGCAAGGTGTCAAGTAACAGCAAACCAGATAAAGTTTATGCCCCTTCGGTTTAACTTGATAAGTTTTCAGGATAGCTGCTTTGATTTCCTCTAAGTCTGGTACCATAGCGTCTTGAGCATGTCCTAAAGGCGTCATAAAAGAAAGTTTGTGGCAAGTAACGCCTAAGTTACAAAGCAAGGTGTGCATTTCAGGAATTTTATCAATTGTATTTTTTAGAAGTAGTGTTTCGATGTTGAGCGCTACCTCAGGATATGTATGTGTAATATACTCGATATTTTCAATCACTCGTGTTCTATATTTGCTGCTTCCTCTAACCATCTTGCTCATATTTTCATCTAAATCATTAAAGGATACATTGAACTGTTTGACGCCGCAATCTTTTATTAAAAAATCAATTTTCTCTTTTGTTAGTAGCGACAAGGTAGTATTCACTATGTTAAATATTTGCTTAGATTTAGCATAGAGCAAGCCTTCCACCATACGATCCCAAACCATGGTAACTTCGCCGCCGGTAAATGATGCACTATAAGGGTGTATTTCGTCAATCATGCGCTTAATAGTCTCAAACGTCATCACCTTATTCAAATTTCGGTGTTGATTAGGATCATTGCCACAAAAAAAACATTCGAAATTGCAGGCGTTTGTAAGTTGTAGTAGGAGTTCTTTTACTTCTGGATTTGTAGAATTTTGGTTATTGTCTAAACTCATAGCAGTTGCCTCCATTATTTTGTTTTTATTACAATTTACATGCTATCATTTTTGGGTATGTGTGGCAATTTAGAATTTTCTGACACTGTTTTTCTGAATCTCAACATTGCACTTTAATACACCTAATGCAAAGAAAGTATTATAATAAAATAATATAATCCGGACAGGGAGGTGAGTTTATGGATTGGCAAAAGTGTATGAATCACGCAATGGAATATATTGAAAATAATCTTACTGAAAAGATTGATTATAATTCAGCCGCTAAGATTGTAAGTTGTTCTGAATGGGAGTTTAGAAGGATGTTTTCCTTTTTGTCTCAAATGCCCATATCGGAGTATGTTCGTCGAAGGCGTCTAACCGCTGCTATTGTGGATATTCAAAAGGGTGATAAGTTAATCGATATTGCACAGCGATATGGTTACGAATCTCAAGCAGCTTTTTCAAGAGCATTTAAGCAATTACATGGGGTGGCGCCCTCATTAGCACGTAATAAAGATATAACGCTTAAACCTTTTCAACGCCTGACCTTTAAACTTTATTTGAAGGAGGACGAATTTATGGAAAAGGATTCTAAACAAAGAAAGCATATAATGGGTTCTAAAGATGGTGGATACGCCATCTCAATAGAAATGAACCAGGAGGCTATTCATAAAACAAATGAAGGCTTTTGGAGTGATATAGGCACTGAGTCAGTTGGTGGAACGGCACTGCCCAACTACGGCGCCTTTGTAACAGAGGATAAGTGTCAACTCTTTAAAGAGGTAGCTGGAAAGAAGGTTTTAGAGATTGGTTGTGGCACTGGACATTCTTTGCAGTATCTAGGAGAACGTCAGGCCTCTGAATTATGGGGAATAGATATTTCTAAGAATCAGATAGAGAAAGCTGGTCAGCATTTAGCAGCTAATAATTTAACTGCAAAGTTAATCTGTTCACCGATGGAAATGGAATGTGGAATACCTAATGATTACTTTGATTATGTCTATTCTGTTTATGGAATTGGTTGGGCAACAGATTTAGATGTGACTTTTAGTAGAATTGCTTCTTATCTTAAGAAAGACGGTCTTTTTATTTTTAGTTGGTCACATCCTAT